>DASVSW010000389.1:0-11880 GCA_036387895.1 Sphingomonas sp. | reverse complement strand
CGCGCGGCCAGCGACGCGTCGCCGCGGACGATCAGCGCGGGCGGCGCGCTCTCCAGCTCAGCGAGGAGCGCGGGGTAATCGGCGTCGTCGAGGAACAGGTGGCGCGCGCCCAAGCTGGCGACGCGGGCGACCTCCTGCGCGACCGCGCGGGGGTCGGCGAGCGCGGGCGCGCTCCCGCCGCCGCGCCGGGCGAGTATGGGCAGCGCGTCGAGCGCCGCTTCCGCCGAGCCGAAACGGGCGAGGAGCTGGCGGTAGGTGACGGGGCCGACGCCCGGCGTGCGGATCAGCCGGAGGCGGGAGTGGCCCGCGTCGTGGCTCGCGACCGGCCGGGCCGCGGCGGCCTCAACCACTCTTCGAGCCCAGGCGGGGCTCGCTGCCGGCCAGGAGGCGGGCGATGTTGTCGCCGTGCTTCCACAGCACGATGAGGGCTAGCGCGACGAACAGGAAGACGAGGTCGAACCGGCTGAACGCCGCCGCCGAGACGGGCGTGCTGACCGCGGCCGCCATGCCGGCGAGCGACGAGATGCGCATGACCGCCAGCAGCCCCAGCCAGACCGCGGCGTAGACGAGCCCCATCGGCCAGTGGAGCGCCAGCGCCACGCCCATCAGCGTCGCCACGCCCTTGCCGCCGCGGAAGCGCAGCCAGACGGGGAAGCAATGGCCGACGAACGCTCCCGCCGCCGCGAGCGGCGCGTCCGGCGGCGACAGCGCGGCGGCGATCCAGACGGCGGCCGCGCCTTTCAGCAGGTCGAGCAGCAGCGTGGCCGCGGCGAGACCCTTGCGCCCGGTGCGCAGCACGTTGGTGGCGCCGATGTTGCCGGATCCGACCTGGCGGAGGTCGCCCGCCCCGGCGGCGCGCGTGAGGAGCACGCCGAACGGGATCGAGCCGAGCAGATAGCCGCCCAGAAGCGCCAGCGCCGGCGCCGCCCAAATGATCTCGGTCTCCATGCGCGCCCCTTCCTTGCCACGGGAGGCTAGCCGATCCGGCGCGGCGCGCCAACAAGCGGCGTTGCGTAAGCGCCGAGGGGCCGCCTAAGCGTGGCGCGCATGGACGCGCGGCCGATCCTGTTCTTCGATTCCGGGATGGGCGGGCTGTCGATCGTGGAGCCCGCGCGCGCGCTGCTGCCGACCGCGCCCTTCGTCTACGCCGCGGATTCAGGCGGCTTCCCCTATGGCGTGAAGAGCGAGGCGGAGATCGCCGCGCGCGTGCCGGCGCTGCTCGGGCGGCTAGCGGAGCGGTACCGGCCGCGGCTGATCGTGATCGCGTGCAACACGGCGTCCACCATCGCGCTGCCGGCGGTGCGCGCGGCGCTCGACCTGCCCGTCGTCGGCACGGTGCCGGCGATAAAGCCCGCCGCCGCCCTGTCGCTGACGCGCGTCATCGGCGTGCTGGGGACGGAGGCGACGGTGCGGCAGGCCTATGTCGACGACCTCGCCCAGCGGTTCGCGGGCGATTGCCTGGTGCTGCGCCACGGATCGGCGGAGCTGGTCGAGCTGGCGGAAGCGAAGCTGCGCGGCGAGGCGGTCGAGCCCGAACGCTACCGGGCGGCGCTGGCCGGGCTGTTCGGGCAGGCGGGCGGCGAGCGCGTCGACGTGGTGGTGAACGCGTGCACCCATTTCCCGCTGGTCGAGCCCGAGCTGATGGCGACGGCGCCGCATCGGTTGCGCTTCGTCGACGGCGGCGAAGGCATCGCGCGGCGGATCGCGCATTTGACGGAAGGCGCGGTCTGGCCCGAGGCGGCCACGCCCGGGACGGCCGTGTTCACGCGCGTCGGCGAGCGGGAGCGGGCGCTCGGGGCCGCGCTGGCGCGGCGCGGTTTCGAGCGGATCGACGCGCTGTGAGGATCAGGCCCTGACGAGGGCGGCGTAGCGCTCGGCGAGGTCCAGATGGATGCGGCGCGCGATGTCGCTGGCGGCGCGCTCGGCGACCGCGCGTTCCTGCCGCTCGCGGCGGGCGTAGTAATCATTGCGCTCGACCGCGCGTGACATGTTCATGGCGTTTCCCCTGGAGCCCGGGTCCCTCCTCCCGAGCCGGAAAAAATGTCAGTACGCACGGAACCAACTGGCTGCACGGGCGTTATACCTCGGTTTTTCCAATTCCGTCAACGCCGTCGTCGAGTTGCGAGCCGTTAGCAGTGGAAAAGGGCTCGGGCCGGGATTAAGTGGTCCGTCATGCAGAGCAGCGGCACCGGCTCCGGCGCGCAGCCCGTGGACTACGGCCGCGTCTTCTCCCAAGCGATCGACCGGCTCCACGCCGAAGGTCGCTATCGCGTGTTCATCGACATCCTGCGCAACAAGGGCGCGTTCCCCAACGCGCGCTGCTTCGCAGGGCATAACGGCCCCAAGCCGATCACGGTCTGGTGCTCTAACGATTACCTGGCGATGGGGCAGCACCCCAAGGTCATCGCCGCGATGGAGGAAGCGCTCCACGACGTCGGCGCCGGGTCGGGCGGCACGCGCAACATCGGCGGCAACACGCATTACCATGTCGATCTGGAGGCGGAGCTGGCCGACCTTCATGGCAAGGAAGCGGCGCTGCTGTTCACCAGCGGCTACGTGTCGAACGAGGCGACCCTATCGACGTTGGCCAAGGTGCTCCCCGGTTGCGTCGTCTTCTCCGACGAGCTGAACCACGCGTCGATGATCGCCGGCATCCGCAACGCAGGCTGCGAGAAGCGGGTGTTCCGCCACAACGACCTCGCCCATCTCGAGGAGCTGCTGGCGGCCGAGCCCGCGGACGCGCCCAAGCTGATCGCGTTCGAGAGCGTCTATTCGATGGAGGGCGACGTCGCGCCCATCGCGGCGATCTGCGACCTCGCCGACCGGTATAACGCGCTGACCTATCTCGACGAGGTCCATGCGGTGGGCATGTACGGCGCGCGGGGCGGCGGCATCTCGGAGCGCGACGCGCAGGCGCACCGGCTGACGGTGATCGAGGGGACGCTGGGCAAGGCGTTCGGCGTCATGGGCGGCTACATCGCCGCCGACCGGACGATCATCGACGTGATCCGCTCCTACGCGCCGGGCTTCATCTTCACGACCTCGCTGTCGCCGGTGCTGGTAGCCGGGGTGCTGGCGTCCGTCCGGCACCTGAAGGCGAGCTCGGTCGAGCGGGACGGGCAGCAGGCGGCCGCCGCGACGCTGAAGCGGATGCTCGCCGACGCCGGGCTGCCGGTGATGCCGGGCGACACGCACATCGTGCCCGTCATGGTCGGCGACCCCGTCAAGGCCAAGCGGATCAGCGACATCCTGCTCGCCGAGTACGGCGTCTACGTCCAGCCCATCAACTACCCCACCGTCCCGCGCGGCACCGAGCGGCTGCGCTTCACGCCGGGGCCGGCGCATGATGAGGCCATGATGCGCGAGCTGGTGGACGCGCTGGCCGAGATCTGGGACCGGCTCGAGCTCAAGCTGGCCGCGTGAGCGGCGGCTGGAGCGTCGCGGCGCTGGAGGCGGAGGACGGCGAGTTCATGGTCCGCTCGCGCGTGCGGCTGCCCGACCCCGTCGACCGCGCTCGCTACCCCGTCGCCATGTGGCTGTCCTGGAGCTGGGGGCCGATCGCGTCCGAGGCTCAGGAGGACGCGATCATCGACGAGATGATCCGCTTCGAGACCGCGGTCCACGAGGCGGCGGAGGCGGGCGGCTGGGGCATGCTGGTCGCGGTCGTCACAAACGGGGCGGGGCGCGAATGGCTGTTCCACGCCGCCGACGCGACGGAGTTCGTCGGCGGGATGCGCGGCGCGCTGGAAGGGCACCCGATCTACCCGTTCGAGGTGAAGGCCTGGAAGGACCCGACGTGGAAAGCCGCGCGCGAACTCAATCCGCGGAGCGCGATGCACTAGGCGGCGGCGGTGAGCGCGCGATCAGAGGTGAGTGACTGGCCCGCCGACGAGCGCGCCTAGGAGGATGGTCAGGCCGCCGAGCCCCGCGGAGAGCGGAACGCGCAACCGCATCCAATCGGCCGGCGCGTCGCCGCCTCGCGCGAGCGCCCGGTCCACGACCAATGTCAGCAGGATCGCGCAACCGATCGCGACGAGCGTAAAGCCCACATGACCGGTCGAAGCCCCGAGTGCGAGCAGAGCGAGAGCGATCAGGCTGGGCGCGACGGCGACCACCGCCAACGCGCCCTGGCCTCGAGTTCGTCGGACCGCGAACCCCCACCAGACGCCGCCTAGGAAGCTGAGGATTAGGAGCGGGTAAGCGATCCCGATAGCGATCGCGAACTGCGCCGCATGCACGGCCGGACCGCTAGGGGATAGGCGCGCGGTGAGAATGGCTAGCACCGCCGCGATTTGCGGGAGCAGACCCGACAACCCGAGCAACCAAGCGGCGCGCGACACGCGCGGGCGGGAGGCGTCCATGGGGCCGTCCGTCACGCCAGCGTGATCGTCGCGTCCGTGCCGGGGACGGAAAGCGGTTCGCCGAACGGCGTCACCCGCACGTTGCGGTACGATCCGTCCATGGGATCGCTGAAGGCGTGCACGACCGACGCCGCGCCGTCGATCACCCAGCAGTTCGCCACGCCGGCCGCGGCGTAGCGCGGCATCTTCAGGCCCAGATCGCGCCCCAGCGTCGTTTCCGAAACCTCGACGACGAGCGATAGCTCGTCGGGACGGGGCCAGCGGTTCTCCAGCAGCGGTGCGCGGAGCAAAGCCGCATCGCAGCCGAGAACGGTGTCGTCGCCCAGATCGATGCCGATCTCGCCGCGGACCAGCTCCAGCGGGCGGACCTGCGCGAGCCGGACCACGACCATCGCCTGGCGGCTGGCGTGCGGGTTCATCGGCAGGATCAAGCGCTGCAGCTCCCCATCGATCAGCTCCACCTCCATGTCGTCGAACGCGCCCAGTTCGCACATGCGGGCGAACTCGGCGGTGGTGAAGCGCGCCCCGCGGCTCCTCACGTCGGCGATGATCCTGGCGGACATGTCGTTCATCGTGGCTCACCCGTGCCGTATCGCCGCGACACGGTAGCGGATCGGCTCGATCGGGGCTAGATGACGTCCGTCCCATGTCCCTCGACGTCCGGTGGACGTCCAAGGAGTGTCCAGCCCATGAGCACGCAGCCCGCCCACCTGTCCGAACCCGTAACCGACGGCTTCTTCGGCCGCGGCCTCGCCGAATCCGATCCCGCCGTGTTCGGCCCGGTCGACGCGGAGCTCCGCCGGCAGCAGACGCAGATCGAGCTGATCGCGTCCGAGAACATCGTCAGCCGCGCCGTGCTGGAGGCGCAAGGGTCGGTGTTCACCAACAAATACGCCGAAGGCTATCCGGGCAAGCGCTACTATCAGGGCTGCGGGCCGTCGGACGAGGTCGAGACGCTGGCGATCGAGCGGGCCCGCCAACTGTTCGGCTGCGGCTTCGCCAACGTCCAGCCGCATTCGGGCGCGCAGGCGAACGGCGCGGTGAAGCTGGCGCTGGTCAAGCCGGGCGACACCATCCTGGGCATGAGCCTCGACGCGGGCGGGCACCTGACGCACGGGGCCAAGGCGGCGATGTCGGGCAAATGGTTCGACGCGGTCCAGTACGGCGTCGACCCCGAGACGCATCTGATCGACTACGCGCAAGTCGAGCGCATCGCGGAGGAGCGGCGGCCCAAGCTGATCATCGCGGGCGGCTCCGCCTATCCCCGCCAGATCGACTTCGCGGCGATGCGCGCCATCGCGGACAAGGTGGGCGCGTACCTGCTGGTCGACATGGCGCATTTCGCAGGGATAGTCGCGGCGGGGCTGCACCCGTCGCCGCTGCCGCACGCGCATGTGGTCACCACGACGACGCACAAGACGCTGCGAGGACCGCGCGGCGGCATGATCCTGACCAACGACGAGGCGCTGGCCAAGAAGTTCAACTCGGCGGTGTTTCCGGGCCTTCAGGGCGGGCCGCTGATGCACGTGATCGCCGCCAAGGCGGTCGCGTTCGGCGAGGCGCTGCGGCCGGAGTTCAAGTCCTACATCGCCGCCGTCGTCGAGAACGCCAAGGTGCTGGCGGCGACGCTGAAGGAGCGCGGCGCAGACCTGATCGCGGGCGGCACCGACACGCACCTGGCGCTGGTCGACTTGCGCCCGCTGGGCATCTCGGGCCGCGACGCCGACGAGGCGCTGGAGCGGGCGGGGATCACCTGCAACAAGAACGGCGTGCCGGGCGACCCGCTGCCGCCGACCAAGACCAGCGGCATCCGCGTAGGCTCGCCTGCGGGCACGACGCGCGGCTTCGGCCCGGCCGAGTTCCGCGAGATCGGCCACATGGTGGCCGATGTGCTCGACGGCCTGCGCGCGCGCGGCGAGGGCGGCGACGCGGCGGTCGAGGCCGATGTCCGCCGTCGCGTGCTCGCGTTGTGCGAGCGTTTCCCGATCTACGGCTGAGGAGCATCACGATGGCGAGCATGGAAGACAAGCGTCTGGGCAAGGACATGGCCAAGTTCGCGGCGATCGGCGCGGTGGTGGCGATCCCCGTGCCCTTCATCGGGCCGGTGATCGGCGCGGCTGCCGGCGCGGGCTACGCCTGGTACCGCTCCAACAAGCGCAAAGGCGGCTTCTGATTGCGCTGCCCCTTTTGCGGCCATGAGGACAGCCAGGTTAAGGACAGCCGCCCCACGGAAGACGGGGCGGCGATCCGGCGGCGGCGGCAGTGCGAAGGGTGCGCCGCGCGCTTCACGACCTTCGAGCGGATCCAGCTGCGCGAACTGACGGTGGTGAAGTCGGAGAACCGGCGCGAGCCGTTCGACCGCGACAAGCTGCTCCGCTCGGTCTCGATCGCCGCGCGCAAGCGGCCGATCGACGCCGTCCGGCTCGAGAAGCTGGTGTCGGGCATCCAGCGTCGGCTGGAGACCAGCGGCGACAGCGAGGTCGGCGCCAAGCGCATCGGCGAGATGGTGATGGAAGGGCTGAAGGGCCTCGACCCCGTTGCTTACATCCGCTTCGCCAGCGTCTATCGCGAGTTCAGCGAGGCGCGCGACTTCGAGGCGTTCGCGGGCACGGTCAAAGAAGCGGTCGGCAAGGAAGCGGCGGGCGAGTGACGGACGCAGGCCGGGCCCCGCCGCCCGTCATCGTGCTGGTCCGCCCGCAGCTGGGCGAGAACATCGGCAAGGCGGCACGCGCCATGCTCAACTTCGGGCTGACGGAGATGCGGCTCGTGGCACCCCGCGACGGCTGGCCCAACCCGTCCGCCGGTCCGGCGGCGAGCGGCGCGGACCTGGTGCTGGAGCGGGCGCGCGTGTTCGCCACGGTGGCGGACGCGGTCGCCGACTGCGCGCACGTCTTCGCCACCACGGTGCGCAAGCGCGGCGTCACCAAGCCTGTCATGACGCCCGAGGAGGCCGCGCGCGCGATCCGGGGCGAGCCGGGCCGTTCCGCGCTGCTGTTCGGGCCGGAGCGGTCGGGGCTGGAGACCGACGACGTGGCGCTGGCGCGCACGATCCTGACGGTGCCGATCAACCCGGAGTTCGGCTCGCTCAACCTCGCGCAGGCAGTGATCCTGTGCGCCTATGAATGGTCCAAGGGCGAGGCGCTGGCGCAGCCGCCCGCCCTCGAGCTCGACCCGCCCGCGCCGCAGGAGGAGCTGGAGGGCATGATCGGGCAGCTGGAGGGGTTGCTGGAGCGGTCCGGTTACTTCTTCCCGCCCGACCGCGTGCCGGCGACCAAGCGGACGCTCCGGACGCTGCTGACCAAGCCCGCCTGGACGAGCATGGAGCTCCGCACGTTTCGCGGCGTGCTGTCGGCGCTGGGCGGGGCTAAGAAGCCGAAGCCTTGAGCCGGTCGAAGGCGGCGAGTTCGTACGCGATCGACGCCTCGACCAGCCGCTCCCAGATGTCGGCGACCGCGTCGGCGGGCAGCCCGCGCGCTTCGGCATCGGCGCGGGCGTTGGCGATCACCTGGGCTTTGCGGGCCTCGTCGCGGACCTGGCCGCGCTCGGGCTTGATGCGGGCGGCCGCGTCCATGTAGCCGAAGCGGCGGGCGAGCAACGCGACGAGCTCGCGGTCGACCTGGTCGACGCCGGCGCGGACCTGCGTCATGGTGGTGCAATCCTGGGGGTCGGGCATCGGCTTCGACATAGCCGGGCGTGGCCCCCTGTCCAGCTTGACCCGCCAGCTTGACCGGGCGGACGCCCGCGGCTAAGGCGCGCGCTTCGCGATCGGCCCCGCACCCCGGTGAAGCGGCGGCCCTGCCTTCCTTTCGGAACAAGCGGAGCGGAGACCGGGAACAACGTCGTTCGCAATCGTACAAGGATCATCACATGTCGAAGCGCGCCAGCGCCAAGTACAAGCTCGACCGTCGGATGGGCGAGAACATCTTCGGTCGCCCGAAGAGCCCGGTCAACAAGCGCGAATACGGCCCCGGCCAGCACGGTCAGCGCCGCAAGGGCAAGATGTCCGACTTCGGCATCCAGCTGCGCGCCAAGCAGAAGCTGAAAGGCTATTACGGCGACGTCACCGAGAAGCAGTTCAAGAGCTGCTACCAGGAGGCGGCGCGCATGAAGGGCGACACCGGTCAGAACCTGATCGGCCTGCTCGAGCAGCGGCTCGACATGATCGTCTACCGCGCGAAGTTCGCCCCCACCATCTGGGCGGCGCGCCAGCTGGTCAGCCACGGCCATGTCCGCGTCAACGGCGTGAAGTGCAACGTCGCGTCGCGCCGCTGCTTCGTCGGCGACGAGATCACGCTGGGTTCGAAGGCGCAGGAGATGGCGCTGGTGATGGAGGCGCAGAGCCTCGCCGAGCGCGACATCCCCGACTACGTCGCGCCCGACGGCGCCGCCAAGATCACCTTCGTCCGCGTGCCCACGCTGGACGAGGTGCCCTATCCGGTGAAGATGGAGCCGAACCTGGTGGTCGAGTTCTACTCGCGCTAAGGAACGCTTAGGCGCTCCGGCCATTGAAGGGCGGTCCCGATGGGGCCGCCCTTTCTCGTTCGGGGCGTCGCGTTTGAGCAGGAGAGACGGCCGGTGGGAACCAATGCGACGAACAATCCCATCCTCATCACCTTGGGCCTGTGCATCCTGGCGTCGATCCTGCTCGCGGTGATCGGCTTCGCGCTCCGGAGCCGCGGCAAGCTCCGGACGCAGCGGTCGGCGATGATCTGGGCCGTCCTGTCCATCCTGCCGCTGTTCGGCGCGGGCGCCGCCATGTTCACCAAACACGAGGTGGAGCACGCGGCCGGGATCACCAACTCGGGCGACAACGCCGACGACGTCCGCTCCGCGCCATAGGGCTGGACAGGCGCGCGATCGGCGCGCCACATCCGGGCCTCCACCGTCGGAGGCCCGCCCATGCGTCGTGCGTCGTTACTGATCTTCATCCTCGTCGGCGGCGCCGCCGCCGCGCAGGACGCGCCGCCGATCAAGGCCGAGACGGTCGAGGCGGTCACCCGCACGCTCGCGTCCGACGCGTTCGAGGGCCGCGGGCCGGGGACGGCGGGCGAGGAGAAGACGGTCGCCTACATCGCCGAGCGGTTCGCCGCGGCCGGGCTGAAGCCGGGCGCCGCCGACGGCTGGTTCCAGCCGGTGCCGATCGTCACCGCCGTGTCCGCGCCCGGCCCGCTGCGCTTCACCGGGGGCAAGGGGCCGGTGGAGCTGGCCTACCGGACCGACTTCGTCGCCAACAGCTACCAGGTGCGCCCCAGGCTGTCGCTCGACGGGAGCGAGGTCGTCTTCGTCGGCTACGGCGTCAACGCGCCCGAGCGGGGGTGGAACGACTACGCCGGCGCGGACGTGCGCGGCAAGACGGTGGTGATCCTGGTCAACGACCCCGATTGGGAAACGAAGACGCTGGACGGCCCGTTCGAGGGTCGCGCCATGACCTATTACGGCCGCTGGACGTACAAATACGAGGAAGCGGCGCGCCAGGGCGCAGCCGCGGCGCTGATCGTCCACGAGACGGAGCCCGCCGCCTATCCATGGAGCGTCGTCACCGCCTCCTACACCGGGCGGCAGTACCGGCTGGCGACCCCGAACGACGGCGCCGACCAGTCGAAGGTCATCGGCTGGCTGACGCGCGACGCGGCGGCGAAGCTGGCGACGGCGGCGGGGCGTGATTTCGCAGCGCTCGCGGCGGCGGCGAAGCGGCCCGGCTTCCGCGCGGTGCCGCTGGGGCTGAAGGCGTCGATGACGCTTGACCAGAAGCTCCAGCGGCAGACGTCGCGCAACGTCGTCGGGATCCTGCCCGGTCGCGAGAGGCCGGACGAATACGTCGTCCACATGGCGCATTGGGACCATTTCGGCCGATGCGACGCGGACGCTACGGGCGACGACATCTGCAACGGCGCGCTCGACAACGCCACGGGCGTGGGCGGGTTGGTGGCGCTCGCGGAGGCGCACGCCCGGGCGGGGCCGGCGGCGCGGTCCATGCTGTTCCTGGCGGTGACGGCCGAGGAGTTCGGGCTGCTCGGCTCCGAGCATTACGCGCGCAACCCGCTCTACCCGCTGGGCAAGACGGTCGGCGGGGTCAACATGGACGGGCTGAACGTCGCGGGGCCGACGCGCGACCTGGTGGTGACGGGGCCGGGCAAGTCGGAGCTGGAGGACCTGTTCGCCGCCGAGGCGAAGCGGTTGGGCCTCGCCGTGAAGCCGGAGCCGACGCCGGAGAAGGGCTTCTACTACCGGTCGGACCATTTCAGCCTCGCCAAGGTCGGCGTGCCGATGCTCTACGCCGAGAGCGGGGACGATCTGGTCGACGGCGGCGTCGCCCGGGGCCGCGCGCTGGCCGAGCGCTACATCGCCGAACGCTATCACAAGCCGGGCGACGAGTACGACCCCGCCTGGCGGTGGGACGGCGCGGTGCGCGACCTCGGGATCAACTACCGTATCGGCCGGACGCTGGCGGACGGGGACGCCTGGCCGAACTGGCGGCCGGACGCCGAGTTCCGGAAGATCCGGGACGAGAGCCGGGCCGCGGCGAAGTAGCGCGGGCGCGCCGCCGCGGTTAAGGGCGTCGCCATGACGAACTCGCCCCCGCCGCCCGAATGGGCGCCCCATGACGCGGTCTGGATCGGTTTCCCCTCGCACCCCGAATTGTGGGAGGACGACCTGGAGCCCGCGCGCGCCGAGGTCGCCGCCTTCGCGCGCGCCGTCCACGCCGACGGGCGCGGTGAGCAGGTGATCCTGATCGCCGCCGACGCCGAAGCCGGCGTCGCCGCGGAAGGCTTATGCCCCTTCGCGCAGGTGGTGCTGGAGCCGTTCGGCGACATCTGGCTGCGCGACACGGGGCCGATCGTCGGCGGCGACTCCCGCGCGCACGCGTTCCGCTTCAACGGCTGGGGCGGCAAATACGACCTGGAGGGCGACGACGACCTCGCGCCCCGGCTGGCGGCGCGCGCCGGGTTGCCGATCGTGCAAGGCGACTGGATCCTGGAGGGCGGCGCGATCGACGGCGACGGGACGGGCACCGTGGTGACCACGCGCCAGTGCCTGCTCAACCCCAACCGCAATCCGGGCATGGGGGAGGCCGAGGTAGAGCGCCGCCTGCGCGAGGACCTGGGCTTCAGTCGCGTCGTGTGGCTGGAGGAAGGGCTGCTCAACGACCATACCGACGGGCATGTCGACAATCTGGCGCGCTTCGTGGCCGAAGGCCGGCTGGCGCTTCCCGAGCCGACGGAGAACGACCCGAACTGGCAGGTCTACGTCCATGCGCTGCGCGACGCGCGCGCCGCGGGGCTGGAGGTCGTGACGGTGCCGTCGCCCGGCCGGATCTTACGCGACGAGGAGGTCGTGCCGGCGAGCTATATGAACTTCTACATCGGCAACGCCGCGGTGGTCGTGCCGGTCTACGGGTCGCCCAACGACGACGCGGCGGCGGAGGCGATCGGCCGGCTGTTCCCCGACCGGGTGGCGGTGGGGCTTCGCGCCGACCATATCCTGACGGGCGGCGGCAGCTTCCACTGCATCAGCCAGC
>DASVSW010000388.1:0-22114 GCA_036387895.1 Sphingomonas sp. | reverse complement strand
CGCTCAAGGTCAACGACGTGTCCGCGCTCGAGCGCGCGACCCGCACCAAGCTCGCCGGGATCGAGGCGGTGGCACTCGCGGGGACCGGCCCCGCCGGTCCGGACCTGCGCGACCTCGCCGACGAGGCGCACCGGCTGAACGAGACCTGCCGCATCTACGTCAACCTGATGACGGCAAATGTCCGCCGCCGCCTGCAAACGCTGACCGGCGACGCGGGCGCGGGATACCGGCCGGGCGTCGCCGCCTACGCCTAGACGCTGACTGGCACGCTCCTTGCTCCGACCGGAGCGATGACCGTGACCTCCATTTCCCACGCCCGCGTCCAGTCCGCGATCGCGTCGGCCAGTTCGCGCACCGGGATCGACTTCGGATACCTGCTCGGCCAGGCCAAGCTCGAATCCGGCCTCAACCCGACGGCACGGGCGGGCACGTCCTCGGCCACGGGCCTCTACCAGTTCATCGAGCAGAGCTGGCTCGCCGTGGTCAAGAAGCACGGGGCCGAGCACGGCATGGGCTGGGCCGCGAACAGCATCGGGCGCGGCGCGAACGGCCGCCTCGCGGTCGGCGACCCGGGTACCCGCCGGGCGATCCTCGACCTCCGCAACGACCCGGCCGCCGCCTCGCTGATGGCCGCCGAGCACGCGTCCGACAACAAGGCGTCGCTCGAAGCGTCGCTCGGCCGCGAGGCGACGGGCACCGACCTGTACATGGCGCACTTCCTGGGCCTGGGCGGCGCGACCAAGTTCCTGAAAACCATGCAGTCGAGCCCGGGGGCGAGCGGCGCCGCGATGTTCCCGGCGGCCGCGCGCGCGAACCGCTCGATCTTCTACGACGGGGCAGGCCAGGCCCGCCCGCTGGCCGACATCTACAACCGCTTCGCCGCCAAGCTCGAACGCGGGGCCGCGGGCGCCAGCGAGGCGGTCGGCTCCGTCCAATACGCGGCGCAGGCGCTCGACCTGGACGGGGCCACCGTCGTGACCGGCGGCGGCGAGAGCGCCACCGACGCCCTCGCCTGGGCGAGCTCGGCGATGGATCGCTTCAAGGGCGGCGCGCCAGGGCCAAGCGTGCTCCGCCCGACGCCCGACACCGCACGGCTGGCGTACATGATGCTCGCGAGCATGGGGGCTTAGAGCCGTGGACAAGCTCCTGTCCCAGGCCCGCGGTATGACGCTGCCGCTCGCCATCCTGCTCCTCGTGCTCGTGATGGTGGTGCCGATCCCGGCGGCGCTGCTCGACATCTTCTTCGTCGCCAACATCGCGATCAGCCTCGCGGTGCTGATGGTGGCGCTGAACGCTCAGAAGCCGCTCGACTTCTCGTCCTTCCCGACCGTGCTCCTGTTCGCGACGCTGTTCCGCCTGGGTCTGAACGTCGCGTCCACGCGCATCGTGCTCGTCCACGGGCACGAGGGCGAGGCGGCGGCGGGCCATGTGATCGAGGCGTTCGGTTCGTTTCTGATCGGCGGCGACTACGTCGTCGGCATCTTCGTCTTCGCGATCCTGATGATCATCAACCTGATCGTCGTGACCAAGGGCGCGGGCCGCGTGTCGGAGGTGTCCGCCAGGTTCACGCTCGACGCGCTGCCGGGCAAGCAGATGGCGATCGACGCCGATCTGAACGCCGGGCTGATGACCCCCGACGAGGCCAAGAAGCGCCGCGTCGAGGTGTCGACCGAGGCCGATTTCTACGGCTCGATGGACGGCTCGTCCAAGTTCGTGAAGGGCGACGCCATCGCCGCCCTGCTGATCCTCGCGGCGAACGTCGTGGGCGGGCTGATCCTCGGCCCCGTCAGCCACGGTTTGACGATCGCGCAGGCCGCCAAGACCTATCTCCTGCTCGCGATCGGCGACGCGCTGGTGGCGCAGCTGCCCTCCCTGATGCTGTCGATCGCCGCCGCCGCGATCGTGACGCGCGTGTCGTCCGACAAGGACCTGGCCGGCCAGATCGGCGGCCAGTTCTCAGGCTCGCGCACCTGGACGCCCGTCGCGGTGATCCTGGGTCTGCTCGGCGTGCTGCCGGGGATGCCGCATTTCGTCCTGCTGCCCGCCGCCGCCATCGCCGGCTTCGCCGCCTGGAAGCTCCGCCAGATCGAGCTGCGCCCCGTCGCCGTCAAGGCCGCCGCCCCCGCCGAGCCGGTCGACCAGTCGCGCATCGCCTGGGACGAGGTGTCGGACGGCATGCAGGTCCATCTCGACATCGGCTACGGCCTGGTGCCGCTGGTCGACGAGCGCCGCGGCGCGCCGCTGATGGGCCGCATCACGGGCGTCCGGCGCCAGCTGTCCAAGGAGCTGGGCTTCGTCGTGCCGCAAGTGCGCGTACGCGACGACATCAACCTCGCCCCCTACACCTACCGCCTCCTCGTCAACGGCGTCGTCGTCGGCGAGGACCAGGCGTCGCCCGACGAGATGCTGGCGCTCGACACCGGACAAGCGGTGGGCTCGCTCCAGGGCAAGGCGGCCAAGGACCCGACCTTCGGCCTCGACGCGACCTGGATCGCGCCCGGCGACGCGGACGCCGCGACCGGCATGGGCTTCCTCGTCGTCGACCCCGGCACGGTGGTCGCGACGCACCTCAACCACGCGCTGGGCACCCACGCCGCCGACCTGCTCGGCCCCGACGAGGTCCAGGCGCTGCTCGACGGCCTGAAGGAGCGCAGCCCCCAGCTCGTCGCCTCGCTCTCGCCCCAGCCGCTGCCGCTGACCACACTGACCCAAGTGCTCAAAGGCCTGCTCGCCGAGAACATCTCGTTGCGCGAGTTCCGCCGCATCGCCGCGGCCGTGGCGGTGGCCGCGCAGCGCAGCGGCCACGCCGACGAGATAATCGAGCTGATCCGCCCCGAGCTCGGCGGCCTCATCATCCAGAAGCTGTGCGGCGTGCGCGAGCCGTTGCGCGTCATGACGCTGGAGGGCGGTCTAGAAGGGCTGCTCGGCCAGGCGATGCGCGCCGACCCCGGCCGCTACGTCATCGAGCCCGAGCTCGGCCGCCGCATCGTCGACGCGGTCAGCCGCGCGGCCCAGCCGCTGATCGACGAGGCCAAGCCCTTCGCGCTCGTCGTCCAACCCTCGATCCGCGTCGCCATCCGCAAGCTGGTCAAGACCTGCCTGCCCGACACGCCGGTCCTGTCCTTCTTCGAGGTGCCCGAGGAGAAGCAGGTCGAGGTCGTGGCCGTGATCGGCGCGCCCGGAGCATTGCCCGCATGAGCTTCTACCATCCCGGCTCGTTCCCCGACGCGCGCCCCCTCACCTATAAACCGGCCCGCGCCGGCGAGGACGCGGTGCGCGAGCACCTGCCGCTCGTCCGCCGCCTCGCCTGGCACGTCCATGGCGCGATGAGCACCAGCGTCGAGGTCGAGGACCTGGTCCAGGTCGGCCTCGTAGCACTTGTCGAGGCGATGGCGAGCGCCGAGCGGCGCACCGGCCCCGAGTTCCGCCAGTACCTCACGACCCGGCTGCGCGGCGCCATGATCGACGAGCTCCGCCGCCACGCCACCAACACGCGCGGCGCGATGCGGCGACGGCGCGACTACGCGAAAGCGGTGGACGCGCTCACCCGCGAGCTAGGCCGCGCGCCGACCGACGAGGAGGCGGCGGCGCGGCTGGGCGTCACCCCCGACAAGCTGCGCGCGGACTACGCGACCGCCGAGGCGGTCAGGCTGGAGCCGATCGACGACCTCTACGCCGACGACCAGCCCTGGTTCGCCAGCGACGACCCCAGCCCCTTCGACGCGTTGGCGGAAGGCCAGCAGCGCGACCGCCTGATCGCCGCCATCACCGCGCTCCCCGAACGCGAGCAGCTCGTGATCCAGCTCTACCATGTCGAGGAGCTCAACCTCGAGGAGATCGGCCAGGTGCTCGGCGTCGGTCAGGCGCGCGTGTGCCAGATCAAGAAGTCGGCGCACGACCGGTTGCGGAAGGCGCTGGGGGGCTGAGCCGGCCGCCCCGAGACGCTCATCGCGGCGCGGTGGAGTCCATTCCGCGGTGCGCTGCAGCCGACTGCTTATGACGCCGTCTTACGGCTTCGCGGTGAAGCGACCCGTCGCCAGAACGGCTTCCGGATCCTTCAGATCGATCATGGCTTCGAGCGCCGCCTGTTTGTCGGGCTGGCGATCATACCAGCGTTGCCAGATGCGCTGGCCCATCCAATACCCCAGCTCGCCCGGCCACCCCTCCGGCGCGCTGCCGTAATTGGCGACCCATCGGTTCAGGCTCTTGGCGGCCGCCGTACCCGGCCTGATCTGATCCCATCGCAAAACGCGCACGCTCGCGAGATCGGCCTCGAAGCGGCGCCACAATTCAGCCTCGCGGGGTGCGGCCCACGCAGCGCGTGCCGGATCCATCTGCCGGCCGGTCACAAGCGTCGCGATGAAGTCGGCCGCGCCCTCCATCAGCACGCTGCCGAGCAGGATGTTGCCCGTCTTCTCGACGTCGGGTTCTCCCTGCAGGACGTGCACCGTTTCGTGCGCGTAGAAGCCGCGCAGGAGCGTACGCAACTGGTCGGGCGTGTCGGCGATGCCGCACAGCGTCTCCAGCCCGAGCACCTGCGCTCCCGGTCCGGCCGTCCCGCCGGAGTTTCCCGCCCCGACGACGAGATAGATGCGTGGCAGCAGGCGTTCGGGAAAGAGGCCGCGGAAAGCCAGGTACGTCGCGCGGAGCTCGGCGGTGGTCTCCTTGACGATCGGAAGACAGGTGCGGATCGCCTTGGCGTAGATGTCCGGCTTCGCCCTGACCGCGGCGGCCAGGTTCGAGGCGCCGACGATGCGGTTGGGCGTGAAAACGCGGACGCCGTAGCTGCCGCGGTCGAGGTAAACCTGTTGGATCTGCTCGGCGGTAGGCTGGCCACCGGTACGCTCGAACAACGCGGCGAAACGGTCCGCATCTTCCGTCTCGATCTCCGCCGTCAGCGGGTCGGCCGCTTGCGGCGGCGTAAGCGTAGCCTGGGCGATGGCGATCGTCGCGCTCGCGGCGAACATCCAGCCCATTGATCACCCCCATGCTCGACATGCGACCCTCACACCGAGCCGGTGCAAGCACCGACTCTGCTTAGCTCGCGTGGGACGCTGAATGGAGGAGACACATGGATGATGTCAAAACCGGGCGGTCCTGACGCGGATTGCACGGCTAGCGGGCCGCCGCGCTGGGTGGAAGGCGGGACGGAAAGCTGCGTTCGCCAACCGCGTCCGGACTCGACCGCCCGTGCTCGCGCCTCAGATCGGCGACACGCCCAGCCACTTCAGCAGCCCCAGCACGAGCAGCAGGAGCGCGATCGCGGCGATCACGCCGCTGACGTTGAAGGTGGTGCGGGCGACGGACAAGTTCTCGTCGCGGTTCATCTCGGCCATGGGATACTCCTGTTCACTGGACGGAACCCCAATGCCGCGCGCCGCCCGACCGTTCCGCTAGCGAAATGGTTAGCGTTCGCTGTCGGCTTCGAGACGGCGCTTTCCTACAGGGACGCTCCCGTGCCAGGCTCTCGCGCCGAGCCCAGGGTCGGCTCCGTCCCGCGCTCTTTGACATCCGTGAAACACGCGCCGCCATCGCGGACGGTTCGCCGTTCGATCGGCTCGGTTCGACCGACTCCGGACTTCGACGTACCGAGAAGTTTGCGAACTTAGGGCCGACGGCCGCTCGGCGCGTCGCCGTCCACCGTGAGGCGTTCGGAACGCGAAACCCCGGCGATCCTGTCGGATCGCCGGGGCCGATCGGCGCCGCCGCCCTGATAGGGGAAGGCGCCAGCGCCGAAGGAAGGTCGCTTAGCCGAGCAGCTTCAGCACGCCCTGCTGGCTCTGGTTCGCCTGGGCGAGCATCGCGGTGGACGCCTGGCTCAGGATCTGCGCCTTGGCGAGCGCCGTCGACTCCGCCGAGAAGTCGGTGTCCTCGATGCGGCTGCGGGCGTCGGTCAGGTTGGTCGAGGTGGTGGTCAGGTTGTTGACCGTCGACTGGAGGCGGTTCTGCACCGCGCCCAGGTCGCCGCGGCCGGCCGAGACCTTCTCGATCGCCTTGTCGATCGCCGCCAGCGCGGCGGAGGAAGCTTCCTGGCTGGCGATCGAGACGCCCGTGACCGACTTGGTGGCGACGCCCGTCACGCTCGAGGTGACTTCGAGCCCGCGGCCGGCGGCCGCCTTCAGATCGACGGTGCCGCCGACCCGGACGAGCGTGGCGTTGACCGTGACGCTGCCGCCGACCGAATCCTTGGCTCCGGTCAGCATACCGGCCGCGCTGGTCGTGAGCTCCAGGTTCGCACCGTCGGTGGTCGACAGCACGAGCTTGCCATCGCGGGTGCTCGCCTTGACGTTGGTGACGCCCTCGGTAGCCAGCGTGGAGTTGATCTTCGCAGCGACGGAGGCGGCGTCGTCCTCCGCGTCCGTCATCGTGATGGCCTCGCCGTTCACGGTGATAGTGCTGCCGCTGGCGATGGTGCCGATGTCCGCGGTGACCTCGTTCTTGGCGACGGCCGTGACGCCGGTGTCCGCGGTGCTCGCGTTGATCGCCGCCGCCAGGTCCTTGGCGGAGCCCTGGTTGCCGGCGATCGCCTCGCCGTTGATGACCAGCGCGGTCGCGCCGAGAGCGCTCGTCGCGGCGGTCGCGGTCACGACCGCCGTGGCTTCGGATTTGGCGGTCAGGCCGAGCGAGCCGGTGGTCCCGTCGACCATCTTCATCTCGATCGACTCGCCGGCGTTGATGCCGGTCTGTAGCTTCACGCTCTCGGACGAACCGTCGAGCAGCTTGACGCCGTTGAAGGTCGTCGTGCTCGCGATGTTGTCCATTTCGGCGGTGAGCTGCGTCATCTCGGCCTGGAGCGCGGTGCGGTCGCTGTCGCGCAGCGTGCCGTTCGACGACTGGGTGGCCAGCTCCTTCATGCGCTGCAGCATCGAGGTGACCTCCGACAGCGCGCCTTCGGCGGTCTGCGCCAGGCTGATGCCGTCGTTGGCGTTGCGCACCGCCTGGTTCATGCCGCGGATCTGCGCGGTCATCGACGAGGAGATGGCGAGGCCGGCCGCGTCGTCCTTGGCCGAGTTGATGCGCTTGCCGGTCGACAGGCGCTCCATCGACGTCGACAGCATCTGGTTGGCCTTGGTCGACGCGTTGCTGGCGCGGAGCGACGAGATGTTGGTACCGATGACGGTCATTGATCTTCTCCGTTTTCGCGGCTCCCCGCCGCCCCCAATCAGCGGAGGGCCGAGCCGTCGGATGGGGAAACGGCAGTCGTCACCGAAGCTTTAGGGAGAAAAACAGGCGGTCCCTCGTGCGGGCCCGCGCGCGCGGGCCCCCGTGCGCCCGGAAGATTTTTGCCGGTCGGCGGCATATTTTACCGGTCGTTTACCATTCGGGGCGCAATGGTCGGCCATCACAGGGGGGTGATCGATGCGTTCCGTTTTTCCGACAGCCGCGATCCTGAAAGGGCGCTACCCGCTCGTTTCGGCGCTGCGCACCGCCGGCTTCGCGCTGGGGTCGTTCGAGACCGGCCAGCCCGGCCCGCGCGACCTGTTCCTCGTCGCCGAGGGCGAGGCGGCGCCGGTGCCCGCCCGCACCGTGATCGTGGCCGAGGGCGCGCCCGCCTGCCGGCCTTTCCGCGACGGCAAGCCCGCGCTCGTCTCGTTCGGGGCGGACGACGCCGAGATCGGCAACGCCATGGTCCGCGCGCTCGTCGCCGGGCCGGAGACGCCCACCGCCGCCGACCCCGAGAGCCTGGCGCTGTTCGCGCTGGCCGAGCGGGTCGCGGCCGCCGACATCACCGTGCTGATCAACGGGCCGACCGGCACCGGCAAGGAGGTGCTGGCCCGCGCCATCCACACCCAGTCGCCGCGCCGCGACGGCCCCTTCGTCGCGATCAACTGCGCGGCGCTCCCCGAATCCATGCTCGAAGCGATGCTCTTCGGCCACCAGAAGGGCGCCTTCACCGGGGCCAGCTCGGGCGGCGAAGGCTTCTTCCGCGCGGCGAACGGCGGCACGCTGCTCCTCGACGAGATCGCCGAGATGCCGCTGCCGCTCCAGGCCAAGCTGCTCCGCGCGCTCCAGGAGCGCGAGGTCGTGCCGCTGGGCGCGACCGCGCCCGTCGCGATCGACGTCCGCGTGATCGCCTGCGCCAACCGCGACCTGCAGGGCGAAGTGCTCGCCGGCCGGTTCCGCGCCGACCTCTATTACCGCCTGTCCGTTTTCCCGCTGTCGACCACGTCGCTGGCCGAGCGGCCGGCCGACATCCCCGCGCTGGCCGCGACCATGGTGCTCCGCCACGCGGGCGCCCGCGCCACGGCGCCCTGGCTCTCCGCCGCCGCCGTCGAGCTGCTCCGCCGCCACGACTGGCCGGGCAACGTCCGCGAGCTGGAGAACGTGGTCCAGCGCGCATTGCTGCTGGCGGGCGACGAGGCGATCGAGCCCCGCCACATCGTCTTCGACCGGCCCGCAGCACCCCGGCTGGTGGCGGCGAACGAGGCCGCGACTTTGGGCGAGGTCGTCCAGATGAGCGAGTTCGCCGCGATCCGCGAAACGCTGGCGGCGTGCGGCGGCAGCCGGATCGAGACGGCGCGCAGGCTCGGCATCTCGGAACGTACGCTCCGCTATCGACTCGCCAAGGCGCGTGAGCAGGGTGAGGACGTCGGCCTCGGCGCCGGCGCGACCACGGGCTGGGCCCGGGCGGGTGCGGCATGAGCGGCGTCGGTCCCTTGGGCGGCGTCGACCGGGTGATGGCGCTCCGCGCGCAGATCCTGGAGCGCAACGCCGCGCTGTCGAAAGCCGGCGCGGGCGCGCCGGCTCCGGCAGACACCGCGGCCAAGCCGACCAGCTTCGCCTCGACCTTCGAGACCGCGATCAAGTCGGTCAGCGATCAGCAGAACAAGGCGTCCGCCCTGTCCGAGCAGTACGAGCGCGGCGAGACGGTGGACATCGCCAAGGTGATGCTCGCCCGCCAGCAGGCGTCCGTCGGGTTCGAGGCGACGCTCCAGGTCCGCAACAAGCTCCTTGCCGCCTACAAGGACATCATGAGCATGCCGGTCTGATCCCATGAGCAACGCTCTAGCCCCAGCAGCCGGGCCGTCGGTCCCCGAACGGTTCGCCAACCCCCTTCAGCAGGTGCGCGGCCTCCTGGCCCAGCCCGCCGTCCGCCGCGCCGGCCCGGCCGCGCTCGCGGTCGGCCTGGTCGGCGCCGCGGCGCTCGCCTGGGCGACGCTGGCGACCCCGCCGCAGAAGGTCCTGTTCGCAGGCCTGCCCGACGCCGACAAGGCGGCCGTCACCGCCGCGCTCGAACAGGCGGATATCCCGTCCGCGATCGACGAGGGCACGGGCGCCGTCACCGTCGCCGAGGACGATCACAGCCGGGCCCGCATGCTGCTGGCGTCGCAGAACCTGCCCAAGGCGGCGCCGGGCGGCTACGCGATCCTCGACCAGCTGCCGATGGGCGTGTCCCGCGCCGTCGAGGGCGAGCGCCTGCGCCAAGCGCGCGAGACCGAGCTCGCCCGGTCGATCCAGGAGATCGACACGGTGGCCGAGGCGCGCGTCCACCTGGCGATGCCGGAGGTCAGCGTCTTCGTCCGCGACACGGCCAAGCCGTCCGCGTCCGTGATCCTGAAGCTCCAGCCCGGCCGCACGCTGACCGATGCGCAGGTCGGCTCCATCGTCAACCTCGTCTCCTCTTCGGTGCCCGGCATGAAGCCCGACGACGTGACCGTCGTCGACCAGCTGGGCGGGCTCCTGTCCAAGCGCGGCGACGCGTCGGAGGCGGACGGCGACAAGCGGATCGAGTTCCAGCGCCGCGTCGAGGACAAGTACCGGCTCCAGCTCCAGCAGCTGCTGACGCCGCTGGTCGGCGGCGGCAACTTCACCGCCGAGGTGCAAGCGGACGTCGACCTGAACGAGACGCAAGCGACCCGCGAGACCTACGACAAGCAGGGCGCGCTCCGCGCCGAGACGGGCGACTGGACGGGGTTCCAGCAGGGCGATCCGACCGTCCCCGGCGGCATCCCCGGCGCGCTGTCGAACACGCCGCCGCCGGCCTCCACGCTCCAAGCACCGCAGCCCGCCACCGGCGCGCCCGGCGTGCCGACGCCGCCCGCGGTCGCCGGCGGCCCCGCCCCCAACCCGATGAAGCAGCAGGACCGGTTCCAGCGCGCCTACGACCTCGACCGCGAGGTGTCGGTGACGCGCGCCGCGCCCGGCGGCGTGAAGCGCCTCTCGGTCGCCGTTCTCCTGCGGGAGCCGGAGACCGGCCGCCGCAGCCAGGCGGAGATCGACCAGATCACCAATCTCGTCCGCAGCGCCGTCGGCTTCGACCAGTCGCGCAACGACAGCGTGACGGTGATCAGCCGCAAGTTCGCGGGCGCTCCGGCGACGGACGAGGGGCGACCCTGGTACGACAACGCCTGGTTCCCCGTGCTCGCGCGCAACCTGACTGCGGTCGTGATCGCGCTGTTGGTGTTGCTGCTCGGCGTGCGCCCGCTGGTCCGTTCGATGACGCGCAAGAAGAGCGAGGAGGCGGTCGTCGCGCCCGCCGCCGACGCCGGCGACGAGGCCGAGGAAGGCCAGGCGCCCGCCGTGACGGTCGCCCCGCCGGTCAGCCTCGACGAGATCGAGACCAGCCGCTCCTTCGAGGAGCGCGTCGGCGCGGTGCGCGGCTTCACCCGTGACAACCCGGCCCGCGCGGCGCTCGCGATCCGCGACATGATCAAGGCGGACGCGAAATCATGAACATGCCCGTCCGCCTGCTGAGCGGCGTCGAGCGCGCCGCCGTCCTAATGATGCTGGTCGGCGAGGAGGAGGCGGCCGCCATCCTCCAGAAGCTCGAACCCGACGAGGTTCGCTCGCTGGGGTCCGCGATGTTCGCCGTCGCGGACGTGTCGGAGCAGGAGGTCGAGGACGTGCTCGACGACTTCGTCGGCCGCGCCCGCGAGCGCAACTCCATCAGCTTCGACCCGCGTCCCAGGATCGAGTCGGTGATGAACAAGGCGCTCGGGCCGGAGAAGGCGGAGAGCGTGCTCGCCCGCATCACCCCGCCCGAGGCCGCGTGCGAGCTCGAGCTGCTCGACTGGCTGGACGCCTCGGAGATCGCGGCGATGGTGGAGAAGGAGCACCCGCAGATCGCGGCCGTGCTCATCGCCAACCTCGACCCGGCGGTCGGGGGCCGCGTGCTGGAGAAGCTGCCGGAAGCCATGCAGCCGGAGATCCTGCACCGCGTGGCGCGCTTGGGGCCGATCCCGCCCGAAGCCGTGGAGACGCTGAAGGCGATGCTCGCCAATCGCGCGGGCTCCGGCTCGAAGAGCGGCGGCGTGTCGCTGGGCGGGGCGCGCGAGGCGGCCAAGATCCTGGGCGGCGCGCGCAAGACCGTGGAGCAGCGCGTCATGCCCAAGCTGTTCAAGATGGACCGCGACGTCGCCAAGCAGATCGAGGAGGCGATGTTCGTCTTCGAGAACCTGCTGGAGCTCGACGACAAGAACCTGGGCACGCTCATCCGCAACGTCGACAGCGAGATCCTCACCCGCGCGCTCAAGGGCGCCGACGAGGCCGCGCGCGCCCGCTTCCTCGGCTGCATGTCGAGCCGCGCCGCGGACGGGATCCGCGACGAGATGGAGGCGCGCGGGCCGATGCGCCTGGCCGAAGTGCTCGACGCGCAGAAGCTGATCATCCAGATCGCGCGCAACCTCGCCAAGGACGGCACGATCCAGATGGGCGGCGGCGACGAAGATTATGTCTGACGCCTTCGCCCGCACCGCCGGCGGGGCGTCCGACTTCGTGGCGGGCTTCGTCGCCCGGCACGCCGCGCCGATCGAGCGGCTCCGCGCCGTCATGGACGTAGCTCCCGGCTTCACGCCGGGGTCGCCCTCCCCTTCCGTCCAGCCGGTGCATTTCCGGCCGCAAGGGTCGGCCGGGCCGAAGCATTTCTCGCCCGCCGATCCGACGCGCGACCCGACCGAGGGATGGGACCCGCTCGACCCGACGGTCGAGGACGCGCCCGAGCCCGTCGACGCCGTCGAGACGGCGCGCGCGGAGGGCTACGCCGAAGGTCTCGCCGCCGCGACCGCCGACGCGGCGCAGGCCCGGGCGCGCGACGAGGCGCTGATCGCCGGGCTCGCCGCCGCGCTGGCGGGAGCCGGGCGCATCGACCGCGAGGCGATGGCGTCGCGGCTGCGGAGCACGGTGCTGCTCCTCGTCACCCGTCTGGTCGGCGAGAGCGGCGTGTCCGCCGACCTCCTCGCCGCGCGCGTCGACGCCGCGACCAAGCTCTTGGCCGACGAGGCCGAGTCCGCGTTGCTCCGCCTCCATCCCGACGACGTCGCGCTCGTCGAGGGCCGGCTGCCAGACCGCGTCTTCGCCGCCGGCGACGCGGGCGTCGCGCGCGGCTCGTTCGTGCTCGAATCCGCCTCCACGGTCGTCGAGGACGGGCCGGAGATGTGGCTGGAGCAGCTCGCCGCCGCGATCGACCGGGTGCCGCTCCCGTGCTGACCCGGTTCGCCGACGAGTATCTGGGCGCGCTTTCCGCCTCCGCCTTCGTGCCCGCGCCGCAGGTGTCGGGCCGGCTCGCGTCGTTCGACGGGCTGCTGATGGAGGCGATCGGGCTATCGGTCCCCGTCGGCACCGTTTGCCGCATCGCCGGCCATGCCGACCGCGACGTCGAGGCCGAGGTGATCGGATTCCGCAACGGCCGCACGCTCCTCATGAACTTAGGCGGCCCCGCCCCCCTCCTCCCCAACGCGCGCGTCCGTCCGGTCGGGCCTCCTGGCGAGGCGGAGGTGGGCGCGGCGCTGCTCGGCCGCGTCGTCGACGGGGCGGGCAAGCCGATCGACGGGCTCGGGCCGATCCGGGGCGCCGGCAAATGGCCGCTCGCGGGCAAGCTCCAGTCGCCGCTCGACCGCGGGCGAGTGCTGGAGCCGATGGACGTCGGCGTCCGCGCGATCAACGGCCTCCTGACGCTGGGCCAGGGACAGCGCGTCGGCATCATGGCGGGATCGGGCGTCGGCAAATCGGTGCTGCTCGGCATGATGGTCCGCGCGGCCGAAGCCGATGTGGTCGTCGTCGGCCTGATCGGCGAGCGCAGCCGCGAGGTCGCCGACTTCCTCGAGACCAAGGTGGCGGGCGCCGCCCGCGCCCGGTCGGTCGTGGTCGCCGTCCCCGCCAACCATTCCCCCGTGCTCCGCATCCGCGGCGCGCTCCGGGCCACCGCCATCGCCGAGGCGTTCCGCGACGAAGGTAAGCGCGTGCTCCTGATCATGGACTCGCTCACCCGCGTGGCGCACGCCGGTCGCGAGATCGGGCTGGCGCTGGGCGAGCCCGCGTCCGCGCGCGGTTATCCGCCGTCGGCCATCGCCATGCTGCCCAACCTCATCGAGCGCGCGGGCACCTGCGCGCGGACCGGCGGCTCGATCACCGCCGTCTACACGGTGCTGGCCGACGGCGACGACGGCAACGACCCCGTGGTCGACTCTGCCCGCTCGATCCTGGACGGCCATATCGTGCTCAGCCGCGCGCTGGCCGAGCGCGGCGTCTATCCCGCGATCGACGTCGGCCCGTCGGTGAGCCGCGTGATGACGGACATCACGCCGCGCGCCCACCAGCTCGCCGCCCGCACGCTGCGCCGCCACCTCGCGACCTACGAGGAGAACCGCGATCTGGTGCTGATGGGCGCGTATCGGGCGGGGACGGACCCGGCGATCGACGCCGCGGTCGCCTGCCATCCGGCGATCATGGAGTATGTCCGCCAGGACGCCGACGAGATCGTGCCGCTGGCGGACGCGGTCGCCGAGCTGACCGGCGTGTTCGGCGATGGCTAACCGCCCGCTCGGGCGCATCCACCGCGTCCGCACGCTGCAGCTGACGCTGGCGCGCGCCGAGGAGGCCCGCGCCCACGCCCAGGTCGCGACCGAACAGGCCATGTCGGAGCGCATCGCGCAGCTGACCGACGCCGTCGCCGCGACCAGCGGCTCGGCGGTGACGCTGGTCGCGGCGTCGCGCTATCGCGAGCGGCTGGCGAAGTCGGCGGTGACCGCCGTCGACCGAGTGCGCCAAGCGGAGATCGAGGCCGTGCGCGCCGCCGAGGACGCCCGCGCCGCCAAGCGCGACCAGAGCGCCGTCGAGAAGCTGATGCAGCGCGCCCGCGCCGACGACCTCCGCCGCGAGATGCGGGCGCTGGAGGACGCGCCCGCCGCGAGGAAACGGCACGATCTTTGCTGATGATCCGGTCGAGATGCCTGACCGGACCCTTCCCGAATGATCCCCGCCCTCGCCAACGCCCTGCTATCCACCGCGGCGAAGCCGCTGGCGGCCGCCGGTGGCGACCCGACCGCCTTCGCGATTTCGCTGGCGGGGGTCGAGGCGGCGTTCGCGCCACGCGCCGTCGACCGGCCGGAGCTCGCCGGAACCGGCAAGATCCTGCCGCAGGTCCGACCAGTGCGCGACGACGACCCGGACGCGATCGGCGCGGATCCGGTCGCGGCCGGTGTCGGATGCCGGCTGGCGACGCTGGCGCCCGTCCTGCCCCGGACGGTGCGGGACACGACCGGCCCGACGATGCGTTTCATCGCCCCGCGCAAGCAGCCGGTGAGCGGAGCCGCAGATGAACAGGTCGCGGGTGAACCGGCCCCCCGGTCGGTCGTCGCCTCATCGGCGGCCGACCTACCGACCGTTGCACCGGGGCCGATCGCGGGCGAGCATAGGTCTGCGACTCCCTACGTCGGCGACGTCCCGCCGAAGCCGGCCGAGCCCGTTCTCGAAGCCGACGCGAATGCGTCCGCGGGGTCGACCGATCTTCAGGACGTCCTGACGCGCCCTGCCCTCGCCATTGCCGGCCTGCACGTCGCCGCGACGGCGGCGTCCACGCCGGGAATCCTCGCAGGACCTGTCGCCCCGGACCGACCTGCTCCGCAGATTCCGGCTGAGCCCGCTATAGCTGAGCCGGCTCCGGCCGGGGTCGCATTGCAGCCAATCGACGCGAGGCCAGTCTCCGAGCTGACATCCCAATCGATCGTCCTCCGGACGGCATTGTCGGATACCGCCTCGCCGGCCGCCGTGGCCGATGAACCGAGCTCCCGCGCGAAGCCGCCGATGCCCACGCGGCCCCGCGCCGACGTCATCGCTCCGCGGCCTGGCCTCGCCCCGCGCGGAGCCGACGTCGGAGTAGTTCCTGGCTCTGATCAAAGGATCGAGGAAGCAGCAGCGGATGGACCCGAGCCGCTCGAGATCCGCCATACGGAGTCGGCGCTCCCGAGCCCGATTTCTCCCGGCATGGCCCCGATCTCCGCGCCGGCGCCCGACCTCGGCGAGCCGCTGGCCGACACCGCTCGGGAACGGGATGCTGAGCCGGCGACCACTCCCGGGGTGACGCGCGAAGTCGCCATGGCTTCGACGGGCGGGCAACCGCCACTTGCGACGATGTCCGGACCGATCGACGCGACGCCCATCGCGATCGGCGCCCCCGTCACGGGTCCGATCCCCGCTTCCGCACGCGTGGCGACCTCAGGCGCAAAGGCTGAGCCGATCGTCGCGCCGTCGAATATCGCGGTTCCGGAGCGCGTCGCGGCGCTTCAGCCGGCGAACGCCACCCCACCCGTCGTGACGACCCCGGCGTTCGACCGCGTCGCATCGCCATCCGCTCAGCCGGCCATCGACCGGCCGGCCGCGCCGACCTCGTCCGAACGGAGCGCCCCGAGTCCGGAGCCCGCCGTCGCATGGCGCGATCAGCCGACGGCTCCACCCACCCGGGCCGAGACTTCGGCCGACGCCCGGACCGCCGTTTCGAGCGGCCCCGTCGTGCGGGCCGCACCCGAGCCGGTCGCGTCGGCAGGCGCCCCGAACATCGCGCAGCCGATCGGGCGCGAGCCGCAGTCCGCGCTTCAGCCGAACGGTAGCCGTGACGCGCCCGCTTGGCAGCCGCTAGCTTCCGATCCCACCGACGGCCTTGCTGAAGCCGCGCCCGCGATCGTCGAGCATCGTCGTCCCGCCGCGTCGCCCACACCGATCGCGCCTACCACCCCGGCGGCCACCCGCGCGCTTCCGAGCGGCCCGGCCGGTCAGGTCTTTGCGGACCTGCGCCGCGGGATGCGCGACAGCCGACCCGTCGCGATCGACACCGCCATGACCGCGCCCGCGGCGCCCGTCGAAGCGCGCGCGCCGCATGCGGCCGAGACGGCCGCGCCGCCGATCGACCTCCGCCAGGAGCGCTGGCCGAGCGCCATGATCGAGCGGATCGAGCGCATGCGCGACGACGTCGACGCCGCGGACACGCGCGTCCGGCTCGTCCCCGACGCGCTGGGCGCGATCGAGGTAGACGTGCGCCAGGACGGCGACACGCTCCACGTCCGCTTCACCGCCGAGCAGTCCGCGACGCGCGCGCTGCTGGAAGAAGCGGCGCCCCGCCTCGCCGAAGCCGCGGACGCGCGCGGGCTGAAGCTCGGCCAGACCGCCGTCGGCGCCGACGGGGCCGGCGGCGACCGCCGCCAGCCGCCCCAACCGCAATCCGCCAACCCGGCCCGTCCCCGCGCCGCCTCCGCCTCGTCGGACGCGCACGGGTCGGCCGACCACCGCACCGCCTGATCCGGAGACCTGACCCGTGAGCGAGAAGACCGAAAAGACGCCCAAGAAGAAGGGCAAACTGGGCAAGCTGCTGGCGATCGGCGGCGCGCTGATCATCCTGGTCGGCGGCGGCGTCGGCGCGGGGCTCTACGCCTCCAGCGCCGGCCTGGTCGGCGGCGGGCACGCCGAGGCGGGAGACCCGGACGCGCCCAAGCTGGTCCCGAAATCCGAGCAGAAGCGCGCGGGCGAGGGGTCGGAGGACGGCGAGTCCAAGTCCGAGGACGCGCCCGAGAGCCATGGCGGCAAGCCCGTCCCCGAGGGCGAGGGCGGCGAGCGCTACGCGTCCAACTACTACGCCATGGAGAAGGAGTTCACCGCCAACCTCCAGGAGTCGGTGCATTTCGTCCAGGTCGGCGTCGCCATCTCGACGCCCTACGACGACACCGTCATCGAGCGGCTGAAGACCCACGACATCGCCATCCGCTCGGCGATCCTCATGACGCTGGGCGACACGTCGGAGGAGCAGGTCTTCTCCAACGACGGCAAGAAGCAGCTCCAGCGGCGTCTGGCCAAGGCGATCAACGAGACTTTGGAGCAAAAGGAGGGATTCGGGGGCGTCGGTAACGTCTACTTTACCAATTTCGTTGTTCAGTGACCGGGCATGGTTAACAGCCCGTCCACCACGACGACTGAGCGTCGCGACCGCCCCCGGGGGGAGCAGGGCGTCGGCGCGGGCGTGCTCGGCCGGGCCAAGATCAACCCGTTCGGCGACCTCCACACCGTTCAGCACCTGTCGGCCCGGTTCGCCCGGTCGTTGCGCCACGTGTTCGAGCCGCTTCTCCGCCGCGAGCTGCGCGTCTGGGCGGAGCCGCTCGCGGTGCAGCGCTTCGCCGATTACCGCGCGGAACGCGGCCACGGCCTGACCGCCTGGCTGCCGCTGCCGATGCAGCCAGCCGACGGGACCGGGCTGTTCGTGCTCGACGGCCGGTTCGTCCTCGAGCTGCTCGACCTGTTCTTCGGCGGCACGGGCGCCGTGCCCGCAACGCTGCCGAACGAGTTCTCGCCGTCCGCCGACGCGATGGTGGTGCGCCTCGGCCAGATGATCGCCGGCCCCCTCGCCTCCGCCTGGGAGCCGCTGTCGCCCTTGCGCTTCGGCGTCGGCCGCGCGGAGTCGAACGCGGCGATGCTCGGCGTCGGCGCGGAGGACGCGGTGATCGTCACCCGCTTCGGGCTGGCCGCCCCGGACGCGGCCCCGGTCCACCTCGACATCGTCTATCCCGTCGATGCGCTGAAGCCGCTCGGCGCCACGCTCACGGGCAAGGTGCTCGACAAGTCGGAGCCCGATCCCGCCTGGCGCATCGGCCTGACCCGCGCCGCCATGGGGGTCAGCTTCCCCGTGCGCTCGGTGCTGGCGGAGCCGGTGGTGAAGCTCTCGATGCTGATGAACCTCAAGCCCGGCGACGTGATCCCGATCAGCTTCGGCGCGGAGGTGCCGGTGATGGTGGGCGGCGACCGGCTGGGGATGGGCACCGTCGGGGCCTCCAACGGGCAGGCCGCCGTACGACTGACGAAGCTCGCGCGGGTCGACGCGGAAGAAGACAGGGGAACGGACCAATGAACGACATGACCGGCGGCTTTCCGGTCGACGCCTCCGTGGCGGCCAATTTCCGGCTGCTGCAGGACGTCGACGTGAAGCTCACCGTGGAGATCGGCTCCACGCGCCTCACGCTCCGCGAGCTCCTGGCGCTCGGCGAGTCGAGCGTGATCGAGCTCGACCGGGGCGCGAACGAGCTGCTCGACGTATTCGTCAACGGCATGCTGATCGGCCGCGGCGAGGTGGTGACGGTGGGCGACCGCTTCGGCGTTCGCATGACCGAGCTGACCTCGCCGGACAAGCGGGGCTGATCCTCTATGATGTGGTCCTACGTCCTGAAGCTCGTCGTGCTCCTGCCGCTGGTGTGCGGCCTGATGATCGGCTCGCTCTACCTCTGGCGCCGGCTCGAGGCGCGGATGCCCGGCAAGCCGACGAGCCGCATGATCTCCGTCAAGGAGACGATGATGATCTCGCCGGGCCTCCGGCTCGCGGTGCTCGACTTCGACGGCAAGCGCCTCCTCGTGTCGGTCGGCCGCGGCGGCGTGACCCTGGTCGACAAGGTGGACGCGTGATCACCGTCACGCGCAAGGGCTCCGGCCCCGCCCTTTTCCGCTCGGCGCGCACCGCGCCGGCCGCGCGCAGGCAGCGCGGCGGCTTCGGCCTGGCTTTCGCGGCGCTGGCCGTGCTGCTCGCGCTGTTCGTCGCGATGCCGGCCTTCGCTCAAGCCGTGCCGACCGCGCCCGCGGCGCCCGGCGTCGGCGACGCGGTGGACCGCGCGCTGGGCCAGCTCGGCGGGCAGCAACAGGGCGGCGGCTCCGGCTCGCTGTCGTTGTCGCTGCAGGTCCTCATCATCATGGGCCTGCTCACGGTGCTGCCGGGCATCCTCCTCATGATGACCAGCTTCACGCGCATCGTGATCGTGCTGGCGGTGCTCCGGCAGGCGCTGGGCCTCCAGCAGACGCCGCCCAACCAGGTGCTGATCGGTCTGTCGCTGTTCCTCAGCCTGTTCGTGATGGCCCCCACCATCAACCAGATCAACACGGCCGCGATCCAGCCCTACGCCGCCGGCCAGCTCCAGGGCACGGGCATGATCCAGGCCGCGGGCGCGCCGCTCCACGCCTTCATGACGCGGCAGACGCGGGTCAAGGACCTGACCATGTTCGCCGAGATGGCGAAGTCCGGCCCCTACGCCTCGCCCGCCGACGTGCCCTTCGCCGTCCTCCTGCCCGCCTTCGTGACCAGCGAGCTAAAGACCGCGTTCCAGATCGGCTTCCTGATCTTCCTGCCCTTCATCGTCATCGACCTCGTGGTCGCGACCGTGCTCATGTCCTTGGGCATGATGATGCTGTCCCCGCAGATCATCTCGCTGCCGTTCAAGCTGCTGCTGTTCGTCCTCGTGGACGGCTGGGCGTTGACGATGGGCAGCCTCGCCAACAGCTTCGCGGCTTGAGGGGCGGACGATGGTCGACGCCGATTACTTCCTCACGGTCGCGAACCAGACCATGTGGGTGCTGGCGCTCGCCGCCGCGCCCATCCTGATCCCGGCGCTGCTGTCGGGCCTGATCCTCGGCATGATCCAGGCCGCGACATCGATCAACGAGCAGACCCTGTCCTTCGTGCCCAAGCTGATCGTGGTGGCCTTCTCGATCATGATCTTCGGCGGGCTGATCCTGGGGCTGATCAGCGACTTCACCCTGGGCGTGTTCGAGCGCATCCCGGACCTCGTCCGCTAAAGCGATGCTCGGCTTCGGCCTTTCCGTCGAGCCCCAGCTCTGGGCGCTGATCTTCGTCATGGTCCGAGTCGGCGCGGCGTTCTTGGCGGCGCCGGTGTTCGGGGCGGTGGGCGTGCCGTTGCCCGTGCGCGTCACCCTGTCGGGGGCGATCGGCGTGATGGTGCTCGGCGTCCACGACATAGCGCCCCCCGCCCAGGTTTTCGGGGTGGCCACCTTCCTGAGCATCGCGGCCGAGGCGATGGTGGGCCTGGCGCTCGGCTTCGTGGTCCAGATCGCCTTCGCGGCGCCGCTGATCGCGGGCGAGCTGATCGGCGGGTCGATGGGACTGGGCTTCGCGCAGGCGGTGGACCCGCTCAACGGCCGGTCCACGCCCGCGTTGGGCCAGTTCTTCCAGATCATGCTGACTCTGCTGTTCCTGTCGCTCGACGGCCACCTCGTGCTCGTCGAGATGATCGTGCGCAGCTACGAGGCGCTGCCGCCGGGCCAGGCCTGGATGGGGCCTGAGCGGCTGAAGGCGATCGCGGTGTTCGGCGGCTACGCCTTCCTGGCGGGGCTGCTCCTGGCGCTGCCCGTCGGATTCCTGCTGCTGTGCCTCAACCTCGTCGTCGGCATGATCTCGCGCTCCGCGCCGTCGTTGAACCTGTTCTCCGTCGGCCTGCCCTTCAGCGTCGCGGTGGGCGTGGTCGCCATCGCCGTCATGTTCCCCGCCATGGGCGAGTTCATGGTCGTCATCGTCCGCGAGAGCCTGGCCGCCGCCGATCGGCTGGTGCTCGGCTGATGTCCGAGGAGGGCGGCGAGAAGACGGAAGCCCCGACACCGAAGCGTCTGCGCGACGCGGTCGAGAAGGGCGACATCCTCAAGTCCCGCGAGCTCGGCACCGCGCTCGCCATGCTGGCGGGCGTGGGCTGGATCCTCCTGTTCGGGCCGTCGCTGATCGCGGCGTGCAAGGGGGTGATGACAGCGAGCCTCCAGTTCGGGCGGGCGGACGTGGAGGACTTCTCGCCGGCGCGGCCGCTGCTCGAAGCCGGATGGCGGCTGCTGCCCGCGCTGGGCAGCCTGTTCGCGGTCAGCATGGTCGCGGCGGTGGCGTCGCAGGCCGGCCTGGGCTCGCTCGGGTTCAACGGCGGGCTGCTGGCGCCCAAGGGGTCGCGGATCAACCCGGCCTCCGGGCTGAAGCGCATCTTCGGCGCGCAGGGCTGGATCGAGCTCGGCAAGTCGCTCCTCAAGGTCGTGCTGCTCGGCGCCGTCGGCTGGTGGATGCTGGCCAAGGTCACCCGCCTGACCCCCGCCTTGTCGGCCGCCGACCTCGGCCAGTCGGTCGGGATGCTCGGCGAACTCCTGACCAGCGTGCTGATCGCGATGGCGGGCGGGACCGTCATCATCGCCGGGCTCGACGTGCCGATCACGGCGCTGCGGCGGTTGGCGAAGCTGCGCATGTCGAAGCAGGAGGTGAAGGACGAGCACAAGCAGCAGGAGGGCTCGCCCGAGGCCAAGGGTCACCAGCGCCAGCGGATGCGCGAGCTGCTGAGCGGCGGCGCGCGCAAGGCCGTCACCGAAGCGCATGTGGTGCTGACCAACCCGACGCACTTCGCCGTGGCGCTCCGCTACGACCGCGGCCGCGACCAGGTGCCGGTCGTCGTCGCCAAGGGCCGCGGCGAGACGGCGCTGGCGATCCGCGGTTTCGCCAAGGAGGCGGCGGTCCCCGTGCTCGAATACCCGGCGCTGGCGCGCGCGGTCTACTACACCAGCCGCGAAGGCCAGGAAGTGCGCGACGACCTGTACCACGCCATCGCCACCGTGCTCGCCTTCGTGTTCCAGCTGAACGTGGAAGCCGGCGGCTCTTCCGCGCAACCTCCGATCGACGTGCCGCCGACCGCGCGCTTCGACGAGAACGGGTTGCAGCGCTAAAGCTTTCCCGCCGGCGGCCGTTTCCCATCCAAAGCACCTCGGAGCGCCCATGGCCGTCGAATCGATCGCGAAGACCCTCGGAGCCGGCTCCGGCATCGACCTGAAAGGACTGGTCGACAGCCTGGTCGACGCGCAGTTCGCGCCCAAGAAGGAGGCGCTGAAGAAGCGCGAGGAGGCGCTCACCGCGCAGATCTCGAAAGCCGCCGAACTGCGCCAGGTCGTGACCCAGTTCGACCAGGCGCTCAAGACGCTGGTGCGCGGCGGCGAGCTGACGAGCAAGCTCGTCAGCTCGGACGGCGCGGTCAGGGCCTCGTTCCAGCCGGGCGCGTCCCCGCGCGACCTGTCGGCCAGCGTCGGCGTGAAGCAGATCGCGTCGGCGCAGGTGTCGACG
>DASVSW010000387.1:0-4447 GCA_036387895.1 Sphingomonas sp. | reverse complement strand
GCGCGGAGCCCCGCCGGCCGACGGCGCGGGCGCGCGCCAGATGATGGTCGACCTGGCGGCGCATCGTGGTCGCCTCGCGCACCACCGTGTCGGCGAGGTCGGGGGCGTCGGCGGTCGCGGCGTTCATGATCACCGTCAGCGGGGTCTTGAGCGCGTGCGCGAGGTTGCCGGCGTGACGGCGCGCCTCCTCCGCCTGGCGCTCGTTATGCTCGACCAGCGCGTTCAGCTCGTCGACCATGGGCGCGACCTCGTTGGGCATCGCCGCGCTGATCCGGTTGGACGCGCCCGCGCGCAGCCGCGCGATCTCCTCCTGCACGCGCCGGAGCGGCCACAGCCCGTACAAGGTCTGCAACGCCGCCAGCACCAGCAGGCCCAGCGCCAGCAGCGCGAAGGACCGGACCAGCGTCCGCCGGAGCGTCGCGATCTGCGCGTCCAGCGCTTCGCGGGTCTGCGCCACCTGGAACCGCCACAGGCTGTTCGACCCGGGCAGCTTCACGTCGCGCTCGGCGATGCGCAGCTTCTCGTCGGCGAACTGCGCGCTGTCGTAGATGTGGACCTCGCGGTCGTCATGGACGGTGCCGTAGGCGAGCTGCCGATCCCACAAGGACCGCGACGGGAACACCTCGCGCCCGCGCGCGGACACCTGCCAATAGGCGCCGGAATAGGGTTCGAGGAAGCGCTGGTCGGCGGGCTCGCGGTTGAAGACCACCTCGCCGTCCGGCCCGATCTCGGAGGTGAGCAGCAACGACTGGAGGACGTATTCGAGCTGATCGTCGAAATTGCGCGTGATCGCCTGCGCCAGCACCCGGTCGAGCGCGAACCCGCCGCCGACGAGGAGCACCGCGATCCACACCGCGGCGGTGAGGATCATGCGGCGGGAGAGCGAGCCGGTGGTGCGGGCGCGGAGCGGGCCGGCCTCGGTCACTCCCTCCCCGTTCGCCCTGAGCTTGTCGAAGGGCTGCACTTTCTATCCTCGGTCACGAAGAAGGACGGTGCTTCGACGAGCTCAGCACGAACGGAAAACGGGAGCCCCCGCCCTCAGGCCGGCTCGTCGAGGCTGTACCCCAGCCCCCGGATCGTGGTGATCACGTCTTGCCCCAGCTTCTTGCGGATGCGCGTGACGAACACCTCGATCGTGTTCGAGTCGCGGTCGAAATCCTGGTCGTAGATGTGCTCGATCAGCTCGGTGCGGCTGACCACCTTGCCCTTGTGATGGATCAGGTAGCTCAGGAGCTTGTACTCCTGCGCCGTCAGCTTCACCGGCTCGCCCGCCTTGGTGACCTTGCCCGACCGGGTGTCGAGGCGGATGTCGCCCGCCGTCAGCTCGGACGACGCGTTGCCCGACGCGCGGCGGATCAGCGCGCGCAGGCGGGCGATCAGCTCCTCGGTCTGGAAGGGCTTGGCGACGTAATCGTCGGCGCCCGCGTCGAGCCCGGCGACCTTGTCCGACCAGCTGTCGCGCGCGGTCAGCACCAGCACGGGGGCGGCCCTGCCCTCGCGGCGCCAGCGGTCGAGCACGGTCAGCCCGTCGACCTCGGGTAGGCCCAGGTCGAGCACGATCGCGTCGTAATTCTCCGTCGAGCCCAGGAAATGCCCCTCCTCGCCGTCGGTGGCGAGGTCGACGGCGTAGCCCGCGCCCTCCAGCGTGTTCTTGAGCTGCTGGCCGAGATTGGGCTCGTCCTCGACGATCAGTACACGCATGCGATCCCCCCTCTTAGCGGCCCGAGCGTCCGATGACCTGGCCCGTGCGGCCGTCCACCTCGACCCAGATCACGTTCCCTTCGCGCAGGAACTTGAGCGTGTAAACCGCGGGGCCGTGATCGAAGTCGAAGCCGATGTAGCTGGCGCCCGGCATGGACGGCAGCACGCGCCGCTCGATCTCGCGCACGGGCAGGATGCGGCCTTCGCGCCGCGCCTCGAAGGCGCGCTTCTGGTCGCTGCGCGGCTGCTCGGGCGCAGCCGCGGGCGTCAGCAGGGCCGCGCTCAACAGGAAAACCGACATGTTCATGAGCCGGGGATAGGGGCAACGCTTTGAACATGCAGTGAATGGGGATGTCGCAAACCCGTAACTTGCCGGGGAGGTCCCATGCCCCTAGCTGGCGCGCCATGGCAGCTCCCATTCTCGCCTATGAAGACCTCGGCCTCATCCAGGGCTCCGGCTGGCTGTTCCGCGGGCTCGACCTGTTCATCGGGCCGCGCGACCGGCTGGCGCTAATCGGGCGCAACGGCGCCGGCAAGACGACGCTCCTGAAGCTGATCGCGGGCGCGATCGACGCCGACGAGGGGCGGCGCACGGTCGTCCCCGGCACGCGCGTCGTCCTCCTGGAGCAGGAGCCGGATCTGCGCGGCCACACGACGCTGGCGGACTATGTCGCGGCCGGGGCGGACGCGCCCGAGCCGCACGAGGCCGCCGCCATCGCCGACCAGCTCGGCATCGACCTGTCGCGCGAGGCCGCGTCGGCGTCGGGCGGCGAGCGGCGGCGCGCCGCGATCGTCCGCGCGCTGGCGCAGGACCCGCAGGTGCTGCTCCTCGACGAGCCGACCAACCATCTCGACATCGCCGCGATCGAGTGGCTGGAGGAGTGGCTGCAGCGCTTCCGCGGCGCATTCGTGGTGATCAGCCACGACCGGACGTTCCTCACGCGGCTGACCCGCCAGACGCTGTGGCTCGACCGCGGCGGCATCCGCCGCGCGGAGCTCGGCTTCGGCGGCTTCGAGGCCTGGACCGAACAGGTCTACGCCGAGGAGGCGCGGCAGGCCGAACGGCTCGACGCCCGGCTGAAGCTCGAGGAGCATTGGCTCCAGCGCGGCGTCACCGGGCGGCGGCGGCGGAACCAGGGGCGCTTGGCCAAGCTCCACGAGATGCGCGCCGAGCGCGCCGCGATGATGGGGCCGCAAGGCTCGGCGGCGCTCGGCATCGCGTCGGACGACGTCCGCACCAAGGTGGTGATCGACGCCCGTGCCGCGTCCAAGAGCTTCGGCGACCGCGCCATCATCCGCGACCTGAGCTTGCGCGTCACGCGCGGCGACCGGATCGGCATCGTCGGCCGCAACGGGGCGGGCAAGACGACGTTGCTCAAGATGCTGACCGGCGAGCTCCAGCCCGACGCGGGCGAGGTCCGGCTGGCCAAGTCCCTGGACGGCATCGTCATCGACCAGCAGCGCTCGCTCATGGCGCCCGAGAAGCGGGTGCGCGACGTGCTGGCCGACGGCGGCGACTGGATCGAGGTGCAGGGGACGAAGAAGCACGTTCACGGCTATCTCAAAGAGTTCCTGTTCGAGCCGAACATGATCGACGCGCCCGTGGGCTCGCTCTCCGGAGGCGAGCGGTCGCGCCTGCTGCTGGCGCGCGAGTTCGCCCGGCCGTCCAACCTCCTGGTGCTCGACGAGCCGACCAACGACCTCGACCTAGAGACGCTGGACCTCCTCCAGGAGGTGATCGCGGACTACGAGGGCACCGTCCTCATCGTCAGCCACGACCGCGACTTCCTCGACCGGACGGTGACCGTCACGCTGGGGCTCGATGGCACCGGCACGGTGGACGTGATCCCGGGCGGTTACGACGATTGGATCAGGAAGCGCCGCAACGTCGCCGCGACCAAGGCGGCCGCTCCGAAGCCCACGGCGCCCGCGCCCGCGCCGACCGCTGCGCGCAAGCTGTCCTACAAGGACCAGCGCGACTACGACCTCCTGCCCCGCCGCATCGAGGAGATCGACGCGGCGATCGCGCGAGACGAGGCGCGGTTGGCCGACCCCGATCTCTACGCCCGCGATCCGGCCGGCTTCGACCGGTTGATGAAGGCGATCGAGGCCGCGCGCGCCGAGAAGGACGCCGCCGAGCTCCGCTGGCTCGAACTGGCCGAGCAGCTCGAAGCGTTAGGGTAGCCGCCGGAGCTTGGCCGCGAGCTGCTTGGCGCCGGCCAGGTCGCCGTCCGCCTCCAGCGCCGCGGCATAGGCCGCGACCGCGGCCGCGTTCATCGGGGAGAGCCGGTACGCCGCCGCCCCGTATCGCCGCGCGACAACGCCATCGCCGTCGCCGGCGTAAGCGCGCGCCAGCTCGGCGAGCAGGCCCGCGTCCGTCGTGCCGACGCGCTGGCGCACGCCCTCCAGCGTTTCGATCGCGGCGTCCCAGTCGCCGCTCGCCGTCTGCCACCGCCCCAGCAGCCGCTGCGCCGGCAGGTTGCGCGGGTTCTGCGAGACGAACAGCGACAGCACCCCCGCCGCCTCCTGCGCCCGCCCCGCCCGGCCCAGCGCGTCGACCAGCCGCAGCATGGCCGGCTCGTCGAAGCGCAGATCGGCGGCGCGGCGGTACACCTCGACCGCCTGCGCCCAACGGCCGAGCGCGGCATGGGCGTCGCCCAGCGCGGTCTGCGCGTCCGGCGCGCCCGGCGAGGCGCGGACCAGCGCCTGCGCCGCCGCGAGCGCCGCCTCGCCCCGGCCCGAGTCG
>DASVSW010000386.1:0-3521 GCA_036387895.1 Sphingomonas sp. | reverse complement strand
CGGAAGGCGCGGGGGTGACGCGCACGGCCGTGGACCTGGAGAAGGCGAGTGCGATCCGATCGGCCTCGCGCTTTCGGCTGCTCTCACGCGTGTTCGGCGGCGGTGGATCGATCAAGGCAGGCGAGTACGTCATCCCCGCCGGCGCGAGCCAGAGCGACATCCTCCGCCTGCTGGAGGACGGCAAGGTCCGCCAGCGGCTGGTCGCGGTGCCCGAGGGTCTGCCGTCGGACCTGGTCCACGAAGCGGTCATGCGCGCGGACGGGCTGACGGGCACGGTGTCGGTGCCGCGCGAGGGCTCGGTATTGCCCGACAGCTACGCCTATCAGCGCGGCGACACGCGCGCGGAGGTGGTCGAGCGTATGCAGACCGCGATGCGCGAGTATCTCGCCGCCGCCTGGAAGAAGCGCAAACCCGGTATCGCAGTGAAAACGCCCGTCGAGGCAGTCATCCTCGCGTCTGTGGTCGAAAAGGAGACGGGCAAGCCTTCGGAAAGGCGCACGGTGGCGGCGGTGTACGGCAACCGCTTGCGGATCGGCATGCCGCTGCAGGCGGACCCCACCGTGATCTACCCGATCACCAAGGGCCGCCCGCTAGGCCGCCGCATTCTGCGGTCGGAGCTGAACGCGAAGAACGGCTACAACACCTACGCCAGCCCCGGCCTGCCGGTCGGGCCGATCGCCAATCCGGGGCGGGAGTCGATCGCGGCGGTGCTCGACCCGGCGGAGTCGAAGGCGCTCTACTTCGTCGCGGACGGGACGGGCGGGCACGTCTTCGCGAACACGCTGGCCGAGCACAACGCGAACGTGCGGAAGTGGTACGCGATCAGGAAGCAGCGGGGCGAGATGTGACCAGTTCAACCGGCGACTGGTAGGTCGACCTTCACTGCGTGGGTTTGAATGGGCGTAAGCAGGATGGTGGCGAACGCCGCCAGTCCTGCAAGCGCCCAGCGTTTACGGCCGGCACGCCAGTCGGCTACGCTTCTCGCCAAGCAGTAGGCTGCGACGAGCAGCGCCATGAACGTCCAGAGGATCACACGCGCAAGCCCGCCGCCTCCCGCGCCTTCGCCTCCACCTCCTGCGTCGTCCCGCCCGCGAGCCACGTCCCGCCCACGCACAGCACCGGCTCCATCGTCAGCCAGTCGCGCGCCCTGTCGCGCGTGATGCCGCCCGTCGGGCAGAAGCGGACGTCCCCGAACGGCCCGGACAGCGCCTTGAGCGCCGCGCGCCCGCCGCTCGCCTCGGCGGGGAAGAACTTGAAGCGGGTGAGCCCGAGGTCGAGGCCGCGCATGATGTCGCCCGCGTTCGCCACGCCGGGGAGGAACGGCACGCCGCTCGCGATGATCGGCTCGGCCAAGCGTCCGGTCAGGCCGGGGGAGACGATGAACTCCGCGCCGGCCTCCATCGCGGCGGCGAACTGATCAGGGTTGACCACCGTGCCCGCGCCGACGATGGCGCCGGAGACTTGCTTCATCTCGCGGATGGCGTCGAGCGCGGCGGGGGTACGCAGCGTCACCTCCAGCACTCGGAGGCCGCCCGCGACGAGCGTCTCGGCCAGCGGCCCCGCCGTCGCGACGTCTTCGATGACGAGCACCGGGATGACCGGGCTCGTGCGCATGATGTCGTCGATGGTCATGCGTACCGTCCTTAGGCGAATTTTTGGGCGAAAGCAGCGGCCGCGCCGAACAGGCCCGGTTGCGGATGGGTGATGAGCTTGACGGGGATCGCGGCCATCAACGACTGGAACCGCCCCTTGGCGACGAAGCGGCCGTCGAATCCGGAGCGGAGCAGCTTGTCCTTGAGCCGCAGCCCCAGACCGCCGGCGATGACGACCCCCTTCGCGCCTTGCGCGAGCGCAAGGTCGCCCGCGACCGCCCCCAGCGCGAGGCAGAAGCGGTCGAGCGCCGCGAGCGCGAGCGAGTCGGTGCCGTCGATCGCCTCCGACCAGATAGCGCGGTCGTCCTTGTGCGGGATCGAGCGCCCCTCCAGGTCGGCCAGCGTCTCATAGATCGCGACGATGCCTGGCCCCGCGCAGATGCGCTCGGTCGACACGCGGGTGTGCTGCGAGCGGAGGCGGCGGACGAAGGCGTCCTCGATCGCGTCGAGCGGCGCGTAGTCGATATGCCCGCCCTCCGTCTCGATCACGTCGTAGACGCCGTCCTTCTTGAAAACCATGCCGACGCCCAGGCCCGTGCCAGGGCCGCAAATGGTGGTGATCCCCTGCGCCGGCAGATCGATGTCGGGACCGCAGAGGTGGACGAATTGATCGGGCGGCAGCTGCGCCACCGCGTGAGCGATTGCGCCGAAGTCGTTCATCACGACATATTTTTCGGCGCCCAGCCGCTCGGGGATCAGCGACGGCCGGATGATCCACGGGCTGTTGGTCATGCGGATCACGTCGCCGGTGATCGGGGACGCGACCGCGATGCTGACGGCGGAGGGGAGGGGACGCCCGGCCCGCTCGCCGAACGCTTGCCACGCGGTCTGAAGGCTGGCGTACTCGGCGGTGGCGAGCTTGACGGGTTCGTCGACCCGGACGACGCGCCCGCCCTCTACTTCGGCGAGCGCGAAGCGGGCGTTGGTCCCGCCCAAGTCGACCGCGACGATCTCCATCGAAACTCCCCTGTCACTCTCACCCTCACCCTTCCGGCGCTTCGCGCCTCCCTCCCTCTCCCGAGGGGAGAGGGAAGGGCCCCGCCCGCGGAGCGGGTGGGAAGGGTGAGGGTGACTAGCTCATAAATCCGCGGCCGCCAGCATCGCCGACGCGCCGCGCTCAGCCTCATCGGCGTGGCCGCGGAACAACTGGAACAGCTCGCGGCCCATGCCGTCCGCCGCCTCGGGCGCGACCGCCGCCAGGCGACGCTCCCATTCCGCGCTCGGCACCAGCGCGTCGAGCGTGCCGTTCACCGCGTCGACGCGCACCACGTCGCCGTCGCGCACGAACGCGAGCGGGCCGCCGCCCAGCGCTTCGGGCGAGCAGTGGATCGCGCACGGCACCTTGCCGCTGGCGCCCGACATGCGGCCGTCGGTGACGAGCGCCACCTTGAACCCGCGGTTCTGGAGCACGCCCAAGGGCGGCGTCAGCTTGTGGAGTTCGGGCATCCCGTTCGCGCGGGGGCCCTGGAAGCGGACCACCACGACGACGTCGCCCGTGAGCTCGCCCGCCTTGAACGCTTCGAGCACTTCGTTCTGGTCGTGGAAGACGCGGGCGGGCGCCTCGACGACCCAGCGGTCGCGCTCGACGGCGGACACCTTGATGCAGGCGCGGCCGAGATTGCCCTGCAGGATGCGCATGCCGCCGTCCGGCGAGAAAGGCCGGTCGATCGGGCGCAGGATCGTCTCGTCCAGGCTGTCGCCGACCGCCGCCCAGGTCAGCGCGCCCGCCTCGTCGAACGTCGGACGCTCGGCATAGGCGTCGAGGCTATCGCCATGGACGGTCATGATGTCGCGGTGGAGCAGACCCGCGCTCAGCAGCTCGCGGATGACGAACATGACGCCGCCCGCCGCTTCGAACGCGTTCACGTC
>DASVSW010000385.1:0-11069 GCA_036387895.1 Sphingomonas sp. | reverse complement strand
CCGAGATCCTCAAGGCTGCCGTAGAATTCCAGCCGGCAGAACGCCGGATCGACGAGATCGCGATGGGGCGCATACCAGGGCACGTCGCGCTCCAGGAACAGCACGTCGTGGCCGCGCGCCGCGAACGCCTTGAGGAGCGCGCGGTAGGTGGTCGCGTGGCCGTTGCCCCAGGAGGAGCTGAGCGACAGGCCGAGGACGACCAGCCTCATGCCGCTTCCTTCGTCCGGGCGAAATGCTCCTGGAACAGCGCGTGGACCTGCCGCCCGCGCAGCTCATAGGTGTGCTCGGCGACGACGCGGCGGAGCGCGGCCTGACCGATGGCGCGGGCGCGCTCGGGCGTGAGCCGCGACAGATGGTCGGCGACGTCCTGGCCGTCGCGGGCGACGAGCACCTCCTGGTCCGGGATCAGGAACCGCTCGATCCCCTCCCACGCGTCGGTGATGAGGCAGGCGGCGGCGCCCGCGGCCTCGAAGACGCGGGTGGCGGGGCTGAAGCCGATGTTCGCCATCGAATCGCGCGCGACGTTGAGGACGGCGGACGGCGTGCAGTTGAAGGCGTTGTGCTCGGCCGTGTAGACATGGCCGCGGTGGCGGACGTTGGCGGGCATGTCCTTCGTCTCCCAGCCGTTGCCGCCGATCAGGAACCGGCGGTCGCCGAGCAGTGCTGCGGGGCGGAGGAAGAACTCCTCCACGCGCGCCTCGCGGTCGGGGAGCCGGTTGCCGAGAAAGGCGAGGTCGCAGGCGAAGCGCTCGTCGGGCGCCACCGGATGGTGGGTGTCGGGGTCGAGGGCGTTGTAAACGGGGACGCAACTCGCCGCGCCGAAGCCCGTGTAGGCGTCGACCACGGGCGGGCCGCCGCCATAGGTCAGCACCATGTCGAGGTCAGGCAGCGCGCGGAGCACGGGATGGTCCGCCTGTCCGCGCATCTCGTCGAGCGTCGCGGCGGCGTCGACGTCCCAGAACAGCTTCAGCGCGTCGGGCCGCGCGTGGCGGACGATCCCCTCGATCAGCTCGCGGTCGAACACGCCGACCCCGCTCGCCTTGACGACGATGTCCGCCCGGGCCGCCTCCGCCAGCACGCCGCGCAGGCTGTCGTCGTTCGCCGAGTAGACGACGACCTTGGCGTAAGGGGGCGGATCGATGTCGCGATGCTGCTGCCGATCGAACGCGTCGGGCTCGTAGAAGGTGATGTCGTAGCCGTGCGCGGCGAGCGCCTTCAGCACGCCGCGGTAATAGGTCGCCGCGCCGTTCCAGTAGGAGGAGAGCAGGCTGGACCCGTAGAATGCTATTCTCACGCGGCGTCCTTCTTGGAGTTGAGCTGGTCCACCACGGCGAGGAGCTCGCCCGCGCGGTGGGCGCAGGTGTGGCGGGCGCGGATGGTCTCGAGGCCCGACCGGACGAGCTGCGCCCGCAGCTCAGGATCGTGGCGCAAGGCGTTGAGATGCCGTCCGACCTCGTCGCCGTCCCGCGCGACGAGGAAATCCTGACCGGGGCGGAACAGTTCTTCGCTGTCCGACCAGGGCGCGGAGACGAGCGGGATGCCGCATGCCAGCGCCTCGAACACGCGGATCGTCGGGATGCCGGGCAGGATCGTCGTGTAGTAGCCGCGCGGAACGTGGACGGTCGCCATGTGCCGCGCGAAGATCCCGGGCGCGCGGGCGTTGGGCGCCCAGCCATGGTAGCGCGCGCCGTAGCGGGCGAGCGTCGCGCGCGCCTCGTCGGGGTAGCGGACGCCGTAGACGTCGAGCGACATGCCGACCTCGGCCGCGGGGGCGAAGAGGAAACGCTCCAGCTCGGCGGTGCGCTCGCCGTCGCCCCAGTTGCCGATCCAGACGATGCCGTTCCGCTCGCGTTCGACGGCGGGAGGGTGGAAGAGGCGCGTGTCGGCGGCCTCGTGCCAGGTCCAGACGCGCCCGCCCCAGCCCCAGCGGCGGTACACCTCCGACAACGCCTCGCCGAACGCGAGGACGCCGTCATAGCCGGACAGGTCGAAGGCGCGGATCGCTTCCGGGTCGGAGACGGCGCGGTGGTGGGTGTCGTGGAACAGGAGGAGGAACCGGCCGCCCGCCAAGCGCAACCGACCGATCTCGGCGACGAGCGCGGGCTCGTTCCATTCGTGGACGATGACGAGGTCGGCGTCGCCGATCAGCGACTCGGTGTCGGCGTTCGCGGCGAAGCTGGTGGAGGAGAGCTCGGGATATGCGGTGCGGTACGCGTCCAGCCCGTCCTCGCCCGCGTCGGCGAGGAGGTTGGAGAGACTCCAGTTCCCGTCCGGCTCGTAGGCGCGGACATCGTGGCCGCGGGCTTGAAGCTCTCGCAAGGTCCCGCGGAGGAAATGGGCGTTGCCGTGGTTCCAGCAACTGCTGAGCGAATGGGTGAAATAGGCGATCCTCACGCGGCTGCCCTCCCCGCCTGGAGAAGCCCGGCGTAGAGCGACGCCATGGCGGCGGCGGTCGCCTCCGGCGTGTAGCGGGCGGCGCGGGTCATAGCCGCTTGCCCCAGCGCGTCGCGCTGAATCGGGTCGGCCAGCACCTCCTCCAGCACGGCCGCGACCGCCGCCTCGTCGTGCGGGGGGACGAACAGCGCAGCGCCATCCCACAGCTCTCGGAAGGTCGGGATGTCGGACAGGACCAGCGCGCAGCCGGCCTGGGCGGCTTCGAGCACAGCGAGGCCGAACGGCTCGAACGTCGCCGCCGATACGAAGACGGGCGTGCGGGCGAGCTCGGCGGCGAGCTGGTCCGCGGAGAGGTTTCCGAGGAGTTGAAGGTGCTTCGGCGTGACCGTCTCGCCGTGCGGGCCGGCGACGGCGCCGGCGGCGCGGAGCGGGACGGAGAGGCGGGCGGCGACGCGGTCGAGCAGGTCGGTGTTCTTGACTCGGTCCCAGAGGCGGCCGGCGGTGAGGACGTGGCGCGCCGGCGCACCCCCTCCCAGCGCCTGACGCGAACGGCCGTTGTGGACGGCGAGCGGCGCGGTCGGGAGCGCGTAGGTCGCCCTGAGGTCGGCGGCGAAGCTCGCGCTAGGCGCGACGGCGACGTCGGCGGCGAGGAGGCCGCGGCGCATCAGGTCCGCCTGCCAACGGTACGCCGGATCGGGCTCGCAGCCGTTCGCCGCGCGCCACCAGGTGGCGGTGCAGCCATGCGCGACGGCGACGACGGGCCGGTCGAACCGCGCGGCCGCGGCGAGCGTCGGGGAGTTGAGGTGGACGATGTCGGCGCCGACCTCGCGAGCGAGGTCGGCGACCGCGCGGCCGGCGGCGAGGACGGGGTCCGGGCCGGCGGCGAGCCAGTCGAGGGGGAGGTCGGTGTAGATGACTTGGACCGCAGCTTGATCACCCTCACCCTTCCCACTCGCATTCGGCAAGCGGGCCCCTTCCCTCTCCCGGTGGGAGAGGGAGATCGGGGTGCGCACGTCTTCCCTCTCCCCCTGGGAGAGGGAGGGAGCGCCGGAGGCGCGGAAAGGTGAGTGTGGGGGTGACACCGCGCTTAGCTGGCCCTCGCTCGGCGCGGGCCCCAGCACCGCGATCACGGTCTCCATGCCGTGCGGCACGAGCGCCGTCGCCAGCTCGGTCGCGTATTGCCAGACGCCGCCGACCGCGTCCGCGGTCATGAGGAGGCGCGTCGTCATTCGGCCGCCTGCAGCACGGCCGCGGGGACGGGCATGTTGAGGCGGCGCTCGGCGGCGAGCCAGCGGGCGAGGCCCTCGACGCCCTCGCGCCAGGTGACCTTCGGCTGGAGGCCGAGCGCGGCGTCGGCGGCGCGGGTGTCGGCGACGAAGTAGCGCTGGTCCCCCGCGCGCCAGTCGGAGAAGGTCAGGTCGACCTCGCGCCCGGTGATGTCGGCGATGTGCGCTAGGAGCTGGCGGAGCGATACCGCGTTGCCCGGCCCGCCGCCGAGGTTGAACGCGCGGCCCTGCACCTCGTCGATACGGCGCCACGCTTGCACATATGCGTCGACGGCGTTGGACACGTCCAGGATGTCGCGGACCTGGTGGCCGTCGCCGTACAGCGTGATCGGCTTGCCCTCAAGCGCGCGGATCAGGAAGTGCGCGACCCAGCCCTGGTCCTCGGTGCCCATCTGGCCGCGGCCGTAGATGCAGCTCATCCGCAGCACGGCGGTGGGGACGCCGAAGCTGCGGGCGTAGTCGAGGACGTACTGGTCGGCCGCGCCCTTGCTGACGCCGTAGGGCGTGTGGAAGTCGAGCGGCCGGTCCTCGCCGATGCCGTGCGCGCGGACCGACGTGTCGACGGGGACGTACGCCTCGCCCTCCAGCGCGAAGTCGAGGTCGGCGAGGTCGCCATAGACCTTGTTGGTCGAGGCGAAGATCAGCGGCACCGCCCCGCCCCGCTCGCGCAGGGCCTCGAGCAGGTTGAAGGTGCCGAGGATGTTCGTCTCGAGGTCGTCGCGCGGGTCGGCCATCGAGGTGGTGACCGCGACCTGCGCGGCGAAGTGGAACACGGCCTGCGCGTCGGCCGCGGCCTCCGACAGGCGCACCCGGTCGCGCACGTCGGCGCGGATCAGCTCGACTCGGTCGCCATGGCGCGAGCGGAGCCAGTCGACGTTGCGCTCCACGCCCTCGCGGGCGAGCGCGTCGTACAATCGCACCCGATGACCTTCGGCAAGCAATCGGTCGGCCAGGTTCGAGCCGATGAAGCCTGCGCCGCCGGTGATGAGAATGGGCTTACCGTGTTCCTCCCCGGAACGGGGAGGGGGACCAGCCGAAGGCTGATGGAGGGGGGCCCCGCTCGCGACCGGCGTTCCCGTCGAGAGGTGGGCCCCCTCCACCGTCGCTGCGCGACGGTCCCCCTCCCCGTGCCGGGGAGGAACTTGATCGCCGCTCACGCCACCAGCCCCCTCGCCTCGAGCTCCGCGCGCATCTTCTCGACGCGGTCCTCGGCGGTCTGGCTGGCCACCCACTCGGCGAGCTGGGCCAGGCCCTCCTCGAAATCCTGACGCGCTTCGAAGCCGATGCGCTCGGCGGCCATCGACGTGTCGCAGAAGCAGTGGCGGATGTCGCCGATGCGCGCCTTGCCGACGATCTGCGGCGCGATCTCGTTCTTGCCCATCGCGCGGGCGAGCGACTCGGCGACCTGCGTCACCGAACGGTCGTGACCGGAGCCGATGTTGAACGTCCCGCCCTTGGCTTCGGCCAGGAACAGCGCGTCGGCGAAGGCGCGCGCCACGTCGGTGACGTGGACGAAGTCGCGCCGCTGCTCGCCGTCCTCGAAGATCATCGGCTGCTGGCCGTTCAAGAGCCTAGACGCGAAGATGGCGAGCACGCCCGTATAGGGATTGGAGAGCGCCTGGCCCGGGCCGTAGACGTTGAACAGCCGGAGGCACACGCTCTCGATGCCGTAAGGCTCGCCCATGATGTGCGTGGTGCGCTCCTGCACGTATTTGTTGAGCGCGTAGATCGAGGACAGCGCCGGGCGCTTCCATTCGGGGGTCGCCACGGGCTGGAGCGGGCGGCCCTGCCCGTCGACCGGCTCCCAATTGGACAGTCCGTCGCGCAGGCCTTTGCGCTCGGCGTCCTCGACGAGCTTCCCGTCGGCGTCGCGGTACAGGCCCTCGCCGTAGATCGACATGGACGACGCGGTGACGACGCGGCGCACCGGCTTGTCGATCAGCCGCTCGAACAGCACGGCGGTGCCGACGTCGTTGGTCGAGGTGTAGCGCTCCACCTCGTACATCGATTGGCCGACGCCGACCTCGGCGGCGAGGTGGACGACCGAGTCGACGCCGTCGAGCGCCTTGGACACGAGGTCGCCGTCGCGGACGTCGCCGCGGATCAGCTCCGCGTCCGGATCGAGCAGCTTGGAGCCGTCGACGACGCCGTGGACCTGCTCGATCAAGCTGTCGAGCACTCGGACCGTGTGGCCGCGTTGCAACAATTCCTGGACGACGAAGCGGCCGATGAACCCGGCCCCGCCGGTGACGAGGATGCGCTCGCTCATCCGCGGGCCTCAACGGATTGTGTGCCGGATGCGTTGCGACTCACTAGGAATCGGATCATGATCGTTCGCAGCCCCCTTATCGCCACGGTTCCGTAACGAAGCTTCTTCTTCTTTGTTCCTTGTGAGTAGAAGAAGCTGGAACCTCAAGTTACTCCCGTGCGTCTTCCGGGTAACAGCCGCGGGTCCGCCGCGGGCAAAAAAGGGGTGATACGGGCAGTTGGCGGCGACGCTGATCCTGGTGCGGCACGCCGCGCACGGGCATCTCAATCGGATCCTGTCGGGGCGCACGCCGGGCGTGCCGCTGACCGAGGACGGCCGCGCGCAAGCGGCACGGCTCGCGGCGCGATTGGCCGAGCGGCGGCCGACCCTCGTGCAGACGAGCCCTATCGAACGCGCGCAGGAGACGGCGGCGGCCGTCGCCGCGCGCCCGGGCGCGGCGCTGGAGAGCGTCGAGGCGCTGAACGAGATCGATTTCGGCGATTGGACGGGACGCGCCTTCGACGCGCTGGCGGGCGACCCGGAATGGGACAGGTGGAACGCCAAGCGCGCGACCGCCCGGCCGCCCGGCGGCGAGGCAATGGGCGAAGCGCAGGCGCGGATCGTCGCGCACTGCCGAGCGCTCGCGCGCGAGCGGGATGGCGAAACGATGGTGCTGGTCAGCCATGCGGACATGATCCGGGCGGCGGTTTGCCACGTGCTCGGGCTGGACCTGCAGGCCTATGAGCGGTTCGACATCGACCCGGCGTCGGCCACGACGATCGTCTGGGGCGACTGGGGTGCGCGCTTGGTCGCGCTGAACGAGAGGGAGGACTGATTGGCCGAAGCCATGTCGTTGCGGGACGAGGTCGACGCGCTCGCCCCCTGGTTCCACAATATCGAGCTGCCGGGCGGGATCGCGACCGCGCCCGACCATTTCCTGGGCGACTATCCCCGGTTCAAATACGCGACCTTCGCCGACGCGTTGCCCGCCGACCTGTCGGGCAAGAGCGTGCTCGACATCGGGTGCAACGCGGGCTTCTACTCGGTCGAGATGAAGAAGCGCGGGGCCGAGCGCGTGCTCGGGATCGACGCCGATGAGCGTTATCTGGAGCAGGCGCGCTTGGCCACGCGGGCTCTGGGCTTCGAGGGCGTCGAGTTCCGGAAGGTGGACGTCTACGACGTCGGCGCGATCGGCGAGCGGTTCGACCTCGTCGTGTTCATGGGGGTGCTCTACCATCTGCGGCATCCGCTCCTGGCGCTCGACCTGATCCGCGAGCACGTCGTCGCCGAGGACGGCCTGATGCTGTTCCAGACGATGCAGCAGGGCTCGGCGGACGTGATGGACGTGGCCGAAGACCACCCGTTCTTCGAGCCCGACACGTATCGGCAGCCGCGCTATTTCGACGACCCGCGCTATCCGAAGATGCACTTCATCGAACAACGGTTCGCGGGCGACTGGACGAACTGGTGGGCGCCCAACCGCGCGGGGTCGGAAGCGATGCTGCGGAGCGCGGGTTTCACGATCGAGGCGCGTCCGGCGGGCGACGTCTATCTTTGCCGCGCGGCGGCGGTGCCCTACGGGGAATGGGGGCCGTTCGCGGTCTATCCGGCAGGAGGAAAGCGTTGATCGAAGCGGCGATGATCTGGAACGAGCCCAACAACAAGTCCCATTGGGACCCGGAGCTCGATCCCGATTGGTCCAAGTTCGCCGAGCATGTGCGGCTGGCGGGGACGGCGATCCGGGCGGCGAACCCGGGCATGACCCGCGTGCTGGGCGGCATGTCGCCGATCGATCCGTTGTGGGTGAAGCGGATGGAGGGGCATGGCGCGCTCGACCACATCGACGTGATCGCGGTGCACGGCTTCCCGCTCGACTGGAACCTGTGGTCGATCCACGACTGGCCCGCCAAGATCGCCGAGATCGAGGCGGTGACGGATAAGCCCGTCTGGGTGACGGAGGTCGGCGTCGGCTCGTTCGGCGCGGAGGAGGTGCAGGTGTTCGGCGTCCAGAAGACTGCCGAGCTGCTGGTCGGCCGCGTGCCCCGCATCTTCTGGTACTCGCTGTTCGACCTGCCGCAGGAATGGGGCGCCACCACGCGCCACCGCGAGGCGGAGGGGTCGAGCTACTACCGCCATTTCTACATGGGCCTGATCCGTAGCGACGGGACGCCCAAGCCCTCGCTCGACGACTACGCCAGGCACGCCGGCGAGATGGGGCTGATGCAGTGGTTCCACTACGAGGACCCCAGGCTCGACAGCGCGGTGGAGTGGATGCGGAAGCTGGGGACGCGCAAGCTGCGCACCGGCCTCTCCTGGGCGGACAGCTTCCGGCACAACGCGACCGACTGGTTCGACCGGCAGATGGACGCGCTCGCCGAGTTCGACGTGACGCTAACCTTCTGCTTCACGCCCGAGCATCTGGGGCTCGCGCCGCACCACACGTCTCCGGCGCAGGACCCGCAGGCGTTCGCCGACTTCTGCGCCTGGGCGATCGAGCGTTACGCGCCGGCGCAGGCGGACGCCGCGGCGGCGGAGTGAAGCGTCGGGAGAAGGATCAGGGCTTGACCTCGTTGGCCTCGATCGCGTCGAGCACGACCTCCGGGTTCACGTTCTCCTCGATCTCGCGCAGGTCGGGCGTGTCGGCGTGGACGCCCATCCGCTCGGCCATACGGGCGACGAGGATCGCCAGTTTCGACAACTCGTGCTCGGTCAGAAGGCCGATCTGGAGGTCGAGGTCGGCGCGGCGGTCGGCCTGGGCCGCCATGCGGTTCTGGCTGATGAGCACGAAGGTGGACAGGAAGATCGCCTCCACCGACGCGATCATCGCGAGGACGACGAAGCTCGGGTCCCAGGGCTTGATCGGTGTCCAGCCGAGGTTCGCGACGATCCAGCCGCCGAACAGCGCCAGGTGCAAAAGGACGAACGTCATCGATCCAGTGAAGGCGGTGATCCGGTCCGAGATGCGGTCGGTGATCGGCGCTTCGGCGATCTCGCGGCGGCGGCGTTTGGTCAGCCGCTCGATGTTCTCGGCCAGCGTCTCCGTCAGGCCCGGCGGGGTCGGCTGACCCGTCATCCTTCTTCTACTCTGGTTTCCATGCCCCGTTGAACGCGGGCGGCGCTGAAAGGTTACCCACGTTGCTCCAGACCATGCAGGCCGCGGTGCTGACCGCGCCCGCCACCCTCGAGATCGTGTCCGCCCCCCTGCCCCTGCCCGGGCCGGGAGAGGTGCGGCTGAGGCTGGAGGGATGCGGCGTGTGCGCGTCCAACGTCGAGCCCTGGGAGGGGCAGCCCTGGTCGACCTATCCCAACGATCCGGGCGGCATGGGGCATGAGAGCTGGGGCGTGGTCGACGCGGTCGGCGAAGGCGTGACGGAGCTCGCGCTCGGCGACCGCGTCGCGGCGCTGTCGGGCAAGAGCTACGCCCAGTACGACATCGTCCAGGCGGACATGGCGGTGAAGCTGCCGGACGCGCTCGCCGGGCGCCCCTTCCCCGGCGAACCGCTGGGGTGCGCGTTCAACATCTTCCGGCGCTCGGACGTGCAGGCCGGGCAGTGGGTGGCGATCGTCGGGATCGGCTTTCTGGGCGCGGTGCTGACGCGGCTGGCGACCGATGCGGGCGCGAAGGTGATCGCGATCTCCCGGCGCGAGTCGTCGCTCGAGCTGGCGCGCCAGTATGGTGCCGCGGAGACGGTGCCGATGCACGACCATTACGCGATCATCGAACGCGTGCGCGAGCTGACCGACGGGCGCGGCGCGGACCGGGTGATCGAAGCGGTGGGGAAGCAATGGCCGCTCGACCTGGCGGGCGAGCTGGTCGCCGAGGGCGGGCGGCTGGTGATCGCGGGCTATCACCAGGACGGGCCGCGCCAGGTGTCGATGCAGATGTGGAACTGGAAGGGCATCGACGTCGCCAACGCGCACGAGCGCGATCCCGCGGTGCAGATGCGGGGCTTGCGCGAGGCGGTGGAGGCGGTCGCGTCGAGGAGGCTCGATCCGGAACCGCTCTACACGCACCGCTACCCGCTGGAGCGGCTGGGCGACGCGCTGGCGGCGACGCGCGACAAGCCGGACGGGTTCGTGAAGGCGTTGATCACCTTCGACGGGGCGGGCGCATGAGCAAGCCACGGGTCGGCTTCCTCGGCGTCGGCTGGATCGGGCGGCATCGGATGGAGGCGATGCTGGCGACGGGGCTCGTCGAGGCGGTCGCGATCGCCGACCCGTCGCCCGAGATGGCGGCGGAGGCGGCGAAGCTCGCGCCGGACGCGCGCGTCGTCGCCGACCTCGACGCGATCCTGGCGGAGCGGCCGGACGGGGTCGTGATCGCCACGCCGTCGGCGCTCCACGCCGAGCAGTCGGTCGCCGCGCTCGAGGCGGACGCCGCGGTGTTCTGCCAGAAGCCGCTCGGGCGCGACGCGGCGGAGGCGGCGCGCGTCGTCGAGGCGGCGCGGGCCGCTGACCGGTTGCTCGACGTGGATTTCTCCTACCGGCACACCGCCGGGATGCGCGCGATCCGCGAGCTGGTGCGGGGCGGAGAACTCGGCCGGGTGTTCGCGGTCGATCTGACGTTCCACAACGCCTACGGCCCGGACAAGCCGTGGTTCTACGACCGGGCGCAGTCGGGCGGCGGGTGCGTGATGGATCTCGGCGTGCACCTGGTCGACCTCTCCATGTGGACGCTGGGCGCGGACGCCGCGGAGGCGGTCGCGGCGCAGCTCCTCGCCGGCGGAGCGCCGCTCGCCGGGGACGCCGTCGAGGATTACGCCGTCGCGCAGATGCGGATCGGGGGCGCGGCGGTGCGGCTCGCCTGTTCGTGGCGGGTGAACGCGGGCGTGGACGCCGAGATCGGGGCCACCTTCTACGGCACGGACGGAGGCGCGAGCTTCCGGAACGTCGGCGGGTCGTTCTACGATTTCGAGGCGCTGCGGTTCAGGGGCACGGCGCGCGAGACGCTGGCGGGGCCGCCCGACGAATGGGGCGGACGCGCCGCGGCGGACTGGGCACGGCGGCTGAGCGAAGGCGCGCGGTTCGATCCAGCGGCGGAGAGGATCGTGGCGGTGTCGAGGGTGCTGGACGGGATTTACGGGTCCTAAGCCCCTCCCCTTCAGGGGAGGGGTGCAAGCTTGCGCAGCAAGCGCGCGGGG
>DASVSW010000384.1:0-3770 GCA_036387895.1 Sphingomonas sp. | reverse complement strand
GCGTCCACAGCTCCCAGGCGGTGTCGCCGGCGAGCGCCGCGGCGCTGAGCCAGCCCGTGCGGCGGATCAGCGGCTCGTCGCGGCGGGCGTAGCCGCGCGCGGCATGGGCGAGGTTGGCGCCGAAGATCGGCCCCCAGATCGCGAAGGCGGGCGGGAACGGGATCACCGGATTGTCGGTGTCGAGCGCGCGCTTCTCGATCGGCCGGCCGCCGCCGAAGATGCGCGACGCCTGGCCGGCGATGACCTGCGCCCCGGCGAAGAACAGGGCGGCGGAAGCGCGCGCGGCGTCGGCGCGGTCGGGGGCGATGTTTGCGGGAGCGTTCATGCGGCGTCGAACGCGCGACGGACGTCCCGGTGCCGTGTCAGCCCTTGGCCGCCGGGCAGCGCCGGTAGCGGAGCGAGGCGGGCGGGTCGCGTTCCTCGCGGACGAGGACGGAAGCGTCGCGCAGGAGCGTGAAGGCCTGGGCCGCGGTCCATTCCTGCCCCTCGCCGGTCATGGCGACCGTCGTCTCGATCCGGTCGGAGCGCGGCTGGGCGAGGCGCTGTACGGTCCCGCGCGACTCGTAGAAGCGTAGGGTCGTCGGCCCGACCTCCATCAGTCCCTTGGCGTCGGCGCGGCCCGGCTCGCAATCGGCGGGGACCAGGCCCCAACGGCCGTGCATCGCCGTCGGGAAAGCAGTCAGCGCGGCCGGGCTTGCACTCGGCGCGGGCTGCGGAGGCGGCGGTTCGAGCGGAACCGCCTCGTTGCGCGGATCGTCCATCAGCTCCTCGGGCTGCGACTCGAGCGTCGTCGGCTGCGCGCCGCCGCCGCCCTCGCCCGACGACGGGTCCTGGCCCGTCTCGGTCGAAGTTTGCCCGCAGGCGGCTAGTAGGAGGAGCGCGGGGAGGATCGGGCGCATGCCGGTCACCCCATGGTGGGGATGACGAAGGCGTCCTGCACCCGGCTCGGTCCGCCGTCCTCCGACCCGCGCTCGGGAGCGGGGCCGTCGGGCCAGCGCTGGGTCACGGTCTTGACCTTGGTCCAGAAGCGCACGCCTTCGGTGCCGTGCTGGTTGTGGTCGCCGAAGCCTGAGCGCTTCCAGCCGCCGAAGCTGTGGTAGGCGACGGGCACGGGGATGGGCACGTTCACGCCCACCATGCCGACGTTGACCCGCGCCGCGAACTCGCGGGCGGCGTGGCCGTTCCTCGTGAAGATCGCGACGCCGTTGCCGTACTGGTGCTGCGAGGGCAGGCGCACCGCCGTCTCGAAGTCGGGCGCGCGGACGATCTGGAGGACGGGGCCGAAGATCTCTTCCTGGTAGGAGCGCATCTCGGGCGTGACGCGGTCGAGGAGCGTCGGTCCGATGAAGAAGCCCTTCTCGTGACCTTGGAGTTGGAAGCCGCGGCCGTCGACGACGAGCTCCGAGCCCTCGTCGACCGCGGTCTGGATCCAGTTCTCGACGCGCTCCTTGTGCTGTTGCGTCACGACGGGGCCGTAGTGCGCGCCCTCATCGGTCGACACGCCGACGCGCAAGGCTTCGATCGCCGGGATGAGCTTGGCGCGCAGGGCGTCGGCCGTCTTCTCGCCGACCGGCACGACCACAGGCAGCGCCATGCAGCGCTCGCCCGCCGAGCCGAAGGCGGCGCCCGCGAGGTCGGCGACGACCTGGTCCAAGTCGGCGTCGGGCATGACCACGCCGTGGTTCTTGGCCCCGCCCATGGCTTGCACGCGCTTGCCCGCGTCCACCCCGCGGCGGTAGACGTAGTGGGCGATATCGGAGCTGCCCACGAAGCTGACCGCGGCGATGGCGGGATGGTCGAGGATGGCGTCCACCATCTCCTTGTCGCCGTGGACGACCTGGAGCACGCCTTGGGGCAGGCCCGCTTCGATCATCAGCTCGGCGAGGCGCACGGGGACCGACGGGTCGCGCTCCGACGGCTTGAGGATGAACGCGTTGCCGCAGGCGATGGCGACGCCGAACATCCACATCGGGATCATGGCGGGGAAGTTGAACGGCGTGATGCCGGCGCCGATGCCGAGCGGCTGGCGCATCGAGTAGACGTCGATGCCCGGCCCCGCTCCTTGCGTGTACTCGCCCTTGAGCACGTGAGGGATGCCGCAGCAGAACTCGATCACCTCCAGCCCGCGCTGGATGTCGCCCTTGGCGTCGGCGACGACCTTGCCGTGCTCGGACGAGAGCGTCCGGGCGAGGCTGTCCATCTCGCGCTCGACCAGCTCCTTGAAGCGGAACATCACCCGCGCCCGGCGCTGCGGGTTGACCGCCGCCCATTTCGGCTGCGCCTCCTGGGCCACGCGTACCGCCGCGTCGAGCAACGCCTGGTCGCCGAGCGCGACCCGGGCCTGCACCTCGCCCAGATTGGGGTCGAACACGTCCGAATGACGCGTGGCGGGCGCGAGCCCGCCGCCGGCGACGAAATGGTCGATGATGCGCATGGAAACCTCTCCGATCCTTTCCCGCGCCCTAGCGAGGGCGGCGGCGGGGAGGCAAGCGGTTCAGCCGATCAGGCCGGCCAGATGGAGCAGCAGCCCCGCCACGGCGGCCGCCCCGAGCGTCCGGAGCACGCCCCATCCCAGGCCGAACATCGCGACCAGCGCGCCGGCGGTGAGGAGCGCCGCATAGGGGTCGAGGCTGCCCAGCACGGGCGCGTCGAAGGCGAGCGGGCCGGCGCGCACCGGCGTCACCTCGCGGAACAGCGTGTGGACCGCGAACCAGATGGCGAGGTTGAGCACCACGCCCACCACCGCCGCGGTGATCGCGCTGAGCGCCCCGGCGAGCGCGCGGTGGCCGCGCAGGCGCTCGATGAAAGGCGCGCCGAGGAAGATCGACAGGAAGCAGGGCATAAAGGTGACCCAGGTCGCGATCAGCCCGCCGATCGTCGCCGCCATCAGCGGCGAGAGCGCGCCGGGATCGCGGTACGCGCCCAGGAAGCCGACGAACTGGAGCACCATGACGAGCGGCCCCGGCGTCGTCTCCGCCATGCCGAGACCGTCGAGCATCTCGTCGGGCCGGAGCCAGCCGTACGTCCCCACCGCTTCCTGCGCGACATAGCCGAGCACGGCGTAGGCGCCGCCGAAGGTCACGACGGCGACGCTGGAGAAGAAGGTCGCGATGCGGCTGAAGACGTGGTCGGGGCCGAGGAACAGCAGCAGCCCGGCCACGGGCACGAGCCAGAGCGCGAGCCACACCGCCGCCTGGGCCAGCGCGGCGCGGACGGTCGGGCGGGCGTGGGCGGGCAGCTCCTCGCCCAAGAGCGTGTCGGCGTCGTCGACGACCGCACCCTTCCCGCTCCCGTGCCCGCCGCCGCCGGCGAAGGCGGGAAGGCCCGCGCGGCCGCCGAACCAGCCGATCAGCCCCGCCCCCAGCACAATGAGCGGAAAGGGGACCTGGAGGAAGAAGATGCCGGCGAACGCCGCTACGGCCAGCGCGCGCATGGCGTTCGACGTCAGCGCGCGGCGGCCGATGCGCTGCACCGCCTGGAGCACGATCGCCAGCACCGCCGCCTTCAGCCCGAAGAAAAGCGCAGCGACGATCCCGACGCGGCCGTAGAGGACGTACACCCAGCTCAAGGCCATGATCGAGATGAGGCCGGGCAGGATGAACAGCCCGCCCGCGACGATCCCGCCGCGTGTCCGGTGGAGGAGCCAGCCGATATAGGTCGCCAGCTGCTGCGCCTCGGGCCCGGGGAGCAGCATGCAGTAGTTGAGCGCGTGAAGGAACCGCTCTTCGCCGATCCAGCGCCTCTCCTCCACCAGCACCCGGTGCATCATC
>DASVSW010000383.1:0-6002 GCA_036387895.1 Sphingomonas sp. | reverse complement strand
CGGCCGTGGTAGGATGACGCTATGACTGAGATGCTCCCGATCGACACGCGCATCCGCCGCGCGAAGCTGACCGCGGACGACTTCGAGCTGCTCGACAGACATGGCGCGTTCGCCGCGTACCGCAAGACCGAGTTGATCGACGGAGACGTGTACTTCGTGAACGCGCAGCATCGCCCGCACGGCATGGTCAAGATGAGGCTGTATGACGCGCTACGCGACCGGCTGAAGGAGATCGGTTCCGCGTATCGCCCGGTCGCGGAGTTCACCCTGAGCCTGTCGCGAACGGATCGGCCGGAGCCCGACCTGATGCTCACGAGCGAGCCTGACGGAGCGGGCTTCGTTCCGCTGGAGTCGGTTCCGTTGGTGATCGAGGTATCGGATACGACACTCGCGACCGATCTGGGCAAGAAGAAGCGCCGTTACGCCAAAGCCGGCGTTCCCGAATACTGGGTCGCCGACGTCAACAGGCGCGTCGTCCACCGCATGTGGTCTCCATCCGCGACGGACTACGCGCGAAAAGACGAGGTCGAGTTCGGCGAAGCGATTCAATCCGCGACGATCGACGATCTGACGATCACGACCACCGAGCTATAGGGCGTCCGGGCGCGATCGCCCGAACGCCCATCGCATCAAAGCGTCAGCGCGTCAGCTTCTTATACGCCAATCGCGTCGGCCGATCCGCCGCATCGCCCATCCGCCTGCGCTTGTCCTCCTCGTAGCTTTCGTAGTTGCCCTCGAACCATTCGACATGGCTGTTGCCCTCGAAGGCGAGGATGTGGGTGCACAGCCGGTCGAGGAAGAAGCGGTCGTGGCTGATGACCACGGCGCAGCCGGCGAAGGTCTCCAACGCCTCCTCCAGCGCGCGGAGCGTCTCGACGTCGAGGTCGTTGGTCGGCTCGTCGAGCAGAAGGACGTTGCCGCCCTCCTTCAGCATCTTGGCCATGTGGACGCGGTTGCGCTCGCCGCCCGACAGCTGGCCGACCTTCTTCTGCTGGTCGGGACCGCGGAAGTTGAACGCGCCCACATAGGCGCGCGTGCCCAGCTCCTGCTTGCCGAAGCGGAACACCTCCAGCTTATCGCTGATCTCCTCCCACACGTTCTTGTTGGGGTCGAGATGGTCGCGGCTCTGGTCGACGTAACCGAGCTTGACCGTCGAGCCGACCTCGATCGTGCCGGCGTCGGGCTTCTCCTGGCCGGTGATGAGCTTGAACAGCGTCGACTTGCCGGCGCCGTTGGGGCCGATCACGCCGACGATGCCGCCCGGCGGCAGCGTGAAGTCGAGCCCTTCAAACAGCAGCTTGTCGCCATAGGACTTGGTCAGGCCCTTGGCCTCGATCACCTTGCCGCCCAACCGCTCGGGGAGCTGGATCAGGATCTGCGCCTTGCCCGCGACGCGGCTCTCCTGCGCGGCCATCAGCTCGTCGAAGGCGCGGATGCGGGCCTTGGACTTGGATTGGCGCGCTTTCGGCGTCTGCCGCATCCAGGCGAGCTCGTCGGCGATCGCCTTCTGGCGGCCGGCCTCCTCGCGCTCCTCCTGCTCCAGCCGCTTGGCCTTCTTCTCGAGATAGCCGGAGTAGTTGGATTCGTAGGTGTAGTAGCGGCCGCGGTCGAGCTCGAGCACCCAGTTCACGACGTTGTCGAGGAAGTAACGGTCGTGGGTGACGAGGATGACGTTGCCGGCGTATTCCTTCAGGAAGTTCTCCAGCCAGGCGACGCTTTCGGCGTCCAGGTGGTTCGTCGGCTCGTCGAGCAGCAGGATGTCGGGCTTCTCGAGCAGCAGCTTGCACAGCGCCACGCGGCGCTTCTCGCCGCCCGACAGGGTGTTCACGTCCGCGTCGCCCGGCGGGCAACGCAGCGCCTCCATGGCCTGTTCCAGCTGGCTGTCGAGCGACCAGCCGTCGACCGCGTCGATCTTGGCCTGGAGGTCGCCCATCTCCTCCATCAGCGCGTCGAAGTCGGTGTCGTCCTTGGGATCGCCCATCTCGGCGGAGATGGCGTTGAAGCGGTCGACCAGCTGCGCCGTCCCGCCCACGCCGTCGCGGACGTTGCCCATGACGTCCTTGGACGGGTCGAGCTGCGGCTCCTGCGCCAGATAGCCGACGCGGATGCCCTCGGCGGGCCAGGCCTCGCCGGTGAAGTCCGGGTCCATGCCCGCCATCACCTTCATCAACGTCGACTTGCCGGCGCCGTTGGGGCCGATGATCGCGATCTTGGCGCCGGGGATGAACTGGAGGTGGATGTTGTTCAGCACGGGCTTGTTCGCGCCCGGGAAGGTCTTGGTCAGACCCTTCATGACGTAGGTGTACTGGACGGCCATGGCGGGCGCGTTGCTCCATTCTAGTTCGGTCTGGGAATGCGGGAGCCATGTAGTCCGCCCCCCAGCCGTTGGCAAACGCGGGCGGCACCCGTAACCAACGGCCCATGAAGAGATTCGCCCTGCTCGCCGCGTCCGTCATGACGGCCCCGCTCGCCGCCCCGCTGTCGGCCCAAGCGCCCGCCCAGACGCCCGCGATCACGCAGGCCGCGGCCCCGTCCCCGCCGGCTCAGCCGGTCGCCGTCGACCCGTTCGTGGCGAAGCTGCGCGACGCGGCGTTGAAGGACGACCTCGCTTTCTCGATCACGGAAGGGCTGACCACCGAGATCGGCGCGCGGCTCGCGGGCACCGAGGCGGAAGCGCGGGCGCGGACCTGGGCGGTCGCCAAGCTCAAGGCGCTGGGGTTCAAGAACGTGCGCGTCGAACCCTTCCCGCTGCCCGTCTGGGTGCGCGGGCAGGAGACGGCGGAGATCGTCTCGCCCTACCCGCAGAAGCTCGCGCTGACCGCGCTCGGCAACTCGGGCGCGACGGGGGCGGAGGGCGTCACCGCGCCCGTGGTCGTGTTCCGCGAGTATAACGACCTGCTCGCGGCGCCGGACGGATCGCTGCTCGGCAAGATCGCCTATATCGGCCACGACATGGCCCCGTCTCAGGACGGGTCGAGCTACGGCGCGTACGGCGTCGCGCGGCGGACGGGCCCGGCGCTAGCGGCGCGCAAGGGCGCGGTCGCGGTTGTGATCCGCTCGATCGGCACCGACGAGCACCGCATGCCGCACACCGGCGGGACGAACTTCCCGGCGGGCGTGACGCCGATCCCGGCCGCTGCGCTGTCCAACCCGGACGCGAACCAGCTGGAGCGGATCGCGGCGCGGGGCGGGCCGATCACCATGCGGATCACGCTCACGCCCCGCCAGCTCGGACAGGGCGAATCGGGCAACGTCGTCGCCGAAGTGCCCGGCACCGATCCCGACGCTGGGATCGTGCTGGTGGGCGGCCATCTCGACAGCTGGGACCTCGGCACGGGCGCGTTCGACGACGCGGCGGGCGTGGCGATCACCGCCGCCGCCGCCAAGCGGATCATGGACTCGGGCAGGCGCCCGCGGCGTACGATCCGCGTCGTGTGGTTCGGCGCGGAGGAGGTCGGCATCTTCGGCGGCCGCGCCTACGCCCAGCGTCACGCCGGCGAACGCCACGCGGTCGCGGCCGAGTCCGATTTCGGCGCGGATCGCATCTGGCGCTTCGAGACGAAGCTGCCGCCGAGCGCGCAACCCGTGGTGGACCGGCTCGGCGCGGCGCTCGCCCCGCTCGGCATCCCGCGCGGGACGGGCGTCGGCGGCGACGGCCCGGATCTTCAGCCGCTGTTCCAGACGGGCGCCGGCGCGATCGACCTGAACCAATCGGGGATGCGCTACTTCGACATCCACCACACGCCCGACGACACGCTGGAACGCATCGACCCCGAGCAGATGCGGCAGAACGTGGCGGCCTGGACGGCGACGCTCGCGGTCGTCGCCTACGCCCCGGAGGAGCTCGGGCCGGTAGCGGTGGCCAAATAAGGCGAAATCTGGGCGAGATTGTTGCCTAATTGTGAAATCCCGCTTGACCTACTGATCCGGTGGGGTATTCAGGACGGGCGTGATCGCCGCGATGCGGCTCACGATCGGTAATCCGGGAGTACAAACATGAAGAAGTTCGCTTTCGCGGTCGCGGCCGCCGGTCTGATGTCGCTCGCCGCCTGCAACTCGCAGCAGGCCGAGCAGGCCGAGACCAACGCGGAGATGACCGCCGACAACCTGCACTCGCAGGCCGACAACCTGTCGGCGGCCGCCGACGAGGCGACGACCGACAACGCCGAGTCGGCGCTGGAGAATGCGGCGGAGAACGTCGAGGCGCAGGCCGACAACGTCGAAGAGAACGCCGACAACCAGACCGACGTCAACTAAGGACGCCGGATGCGGCTCGCGATCCTGATCGCCGCGGCGGCGCTGGCCGCCTGCTCCGAAACGCCCGAACAGGCGTCGGTGGCGGAGAACGCGGCCATGTTGGAGCAGGCGCTCGAAGCGCAGGCGGACAACATGGAGGCGTTGGCGGATGCGACGGCCAACGCCGACGCGGCCGCCGCGCTCGAGGGCGTCGCGTCGAATCTGGAAGCGGCCGCGGATAACGTCGGCGATCTGGCGGAGGCCGCGGCGGAGAACCGCTGACGACCCCGTCCAACGGGAGAAGGGCGGTCCGGCCGATGGTCGGAGCGCCCTTTTTTCGTGCGCGGCTCTCCGCTAAGCCGATCGCCGGTGGGGCCTGTAGCTCAATGGTTAGAGCTGGCCGCTCATAACGGCTAGGTTGCGGGTTCGAGTCCTGCCGGGCCCACCAACGCACAGGGCGGCTCGCCGCGCGTCGCGGCGAGACTCGCCCAAGCGCGGCCGGCGAGCGGGCGAGGCCAGCTCGCCCGACTCGTTCGACGACGCGGCTTCGCCGCGGCGCTCCTCCTCACTCTTGCCGGCCACCACGCCGCGGCGAAGCCGCGTCGTCGATCCTCGTCTTCGGCGAGGTCGGCCGCGCTCGTTGCCTCTCGCACATAGCTTCGCTATGCGCGTGGGCACGTCGCCGGGGAGTGGCGCAGTCTGGTAGCGCGCTTGCTTTGGGAGCAAGATGTCGCAGGTTCGAATCCTGTCTCCCCGACCAGCCGCCTAGCCGGACCGCTCACGCCGCATCGGCCGCGGCGATCACGTCGGTTAGCGAAGCCGACCGCACGCCCAGCCGGTCGAGCCGGGCGAACATCGCCGTCCACCAAGCCCAGAAGCGTCGAAGATCCTCCTCGTCCCGGACGTAAGGGGTGTTGCCGACCCCGAGCGAGGGCGAGTGGAACGAGAAGACGAGCAGCTTCGATCCGTCAGCGACCGTCGTCTCCACGGCGTCGAGCGCGGCGCCGATCGGCATGTCCTCCGGGGTCAGCGCGACGCGCGACAGCAAACCGAGTCTCGATGCGGCGCCGCCGAGCTTCGGCGCCGAACTCAACAGCCCGTGGAGCCGCGAGCCGCCGCGTCTCAGGCGTCCGGTAAAGACGGTGGTCAGCGGCAGCTCCAGCATCGGCCCGACCCGGTACGCGTCCCCGCCGACGGCGCGGAAGTCGGGGCCGCCGTCGCGCGAATAGTCGTATCCGGCGCGCACGGAGCTGTCGATCCGATAGCCTCGCGCGGCCAGAAGCCCGAGCGTACGCGGGCCGATACCGTAGCGCCCGGCGCGATAAGCGCGCGGCGCCCGCCCGAACGCCGATGCGATCGCGTCGGTGATGGCGTCGAGCTTCGCGGCCTCCAGCTCTCCCGGCAAATTGCCGGGGTAGCTGTTCGGGCGGCTATGCTCCTCCGGGAAGGGCGGATTGACCCAGGCGTGGAGTTGCGCGCCGATCTCCGAACGGCCGTCCGCCACGACGGCGCGGAGCATGTCGACGGAGGCGGAATCGCACGCGATCGGGTGGTCCACCATGCACGCCAGCGGCACGCCCGCGTCGAGGAAGCGGCGGTGCGCGTCCGGAAAGGCGCGCATGGTGGTCGTCGACCGCGCCGCGCGGTCCAGGGGCGCGGTCCAGTCGAACTCCTCCTCGACGTCGACGAAGACGATGAACCGCGTGCCGAACGCGTCCGGCCACCGCAGCAGCGCGCCAGGCTCCGGGGCGGGAACCCGATAGGAG
>DASVSW010000382.1:0-1701 GCA_036387895.1 Sphingomonas sp. | reverse complement strand
CGTCGGATCGCGCTTCGTCGCGGGCGGCGGGACCGGCGAGTGGGACCGCGACCGCGTGGCGAAATCCGCTCTGGCCACAAGGCTTTCCAGGCGGGTTCTGAAAGCCGATCTCAGCGACCCGATGAGCGGCTTCTTCGCGATCCGGACCGACATCGTCCGCCGGCTCGCCCCCGACCTGTCGGCGATCGGCTTCAAGATCCTGCTCGACCTGATGACGACCAGCCGCGCGCCGCTGCGCTTCGTCGAGCTGCCCTACACCTTCCGCACCCGCGAGGTGGGCGAGAGCAAGCTCGATCACGTCGTCGCGATGGAGTATCTGATCGCGCTCTACGACCGGATGGTCGGACGGATCGTGCCCGTTCGCTTCGCGCTCTTCTGCCTGATCGGGCTCATCGGCGTGCTGCCGCACATGGGCGTGTTGAGCGCGCTGTACCTGGGCGCCGGCGCGCCGTTCCGCACCGCGCAGATCGTCGCGACGGGGGCGGCGATGACGTTCAACTTCTTCCTCAACAACGCGCTCACCTATCGCGACCGGCGTCTGAAGGGCGCGAGGCGACTGTTCGACGGCTGGGTGTCCTTCTGCGTCGCCTGCTCCGTCGGCGCGGTCGCCAATGTGGGCGTGTCCGAGTTCCTCTACGACGCGCGGGCCGGCGTGTGGGTGCTACCGGCGCTGACCGGCATCCTGGTCAGCGCGGTGTGGAACTACGTGCTGTCGTCGCGCTTCGTCTGGGGGCGCTACTAGACCCAGCTGTCGAGCAGCGTCCACCGCTCGAACGCGTCCGGGCGGGCTAGCGGGGCGGCGGACAGGATCGGGTAGAAGTACAGGAGCGCCCCCGCCGCGAGCGCGAGCAGCGTCTCGTCCGCGCTCTCCAGCCTTCCGCGCGAATGTCGATGGCATGCGGCCGCGAGCGCGATAGGAAGCCAGATGCTCGGCAGGTAGTAATAGTAGAAGAAACCCAACGACTTGGGGATCACAGCCCAGACGAGGTAGGAACCGAGCCACAGCGCCGCGACGCCGCCCGACCTCAGGTCGCGGTGGCGCAGGAACGCCCAGAGGCAGGCGGCGACCGCGAGGAGCCCGCCCCACATCACCACCGGATTGCCGACGAGGAGCACGCCGCGCATCGCGCCGTCGACGGGCTCGTACAGGTACCAGACGGGGCGGAGCGGGACCGGCCAGCTCCACCATTGCGATTGGTAGGTGTGCGGGGTCAGCACCTGCGTCTGCTGCCGGAACATCTCGAGCTGGAACGGGAGCAGCGACGACGGCGTCAGCGGTCGCTCGGCGTAGAGGAAGGCCGGCGCGAAGGTCAGGAAGTAGGTCGCGACGCTCGCCCCGCCGAGGATCGCCATGGCCCGCACCGGCCCGAGACCCGGCCAGCGGTCCGACCGCCGCCACTTGAGCAGGAGGAACGCCAGCCCCGCATAGGCCACGAACGGCGCGGCGGCCCATTTCACCGCCACGGCGAGCCCGAGCGCGACGCTGCCCAGCGTCCACCAGAGGACCGGCCGCTCTCGCATGCCCCACAGCATCGCCGCGACCGCGAGCACGACGAACGCGCCCATGAAGCCGTCCAGCATCGCGATCCGCGCCTGGATGAACAGGGTGAAGTTCAGCACGAGGAGGGCGCCGCCCAGCGCCGCCGTCCGCACGCTGCCGAACAACCGCCACAGGATCGCGAACACGCCGAGCACCGTCGT
>DASVSW010000381.1:0-4645 GCA_036387895.1 Sphingomonas sp. | reverse complement strand
TCCAGATCGTCATCCCAGCGGAAGCTGGGATCGCGTGGTTCGGGCCGGGTGCGCTCTCGGCGGGCGATCCCAGCTTTCGCTGGGATGACGGATAGTCGCGACGGGTACGAGGCTCAGCGCCGCTCCCGCCCGGCGAACGTCGCGACGCTCTCCGACCCGTCGGTGGCCACGGCGGACACGCCGACCAGATGGTCGTCGACCGGCACTTGGCTTAGGACCAGCGTCGTTGTGCCGGCGGGGACTTCCCGCACATCCGTCCAATCCCGCGTGTCCGTCCGCCGCCAGCGCACGCGATAGGCTCGCGCGCTCGGGACGGCGTCCCACTTCACCGTCGTGTCGCGGCTCAGCTCGCCGGCGATCGACGCGGTCGCGGGCGCCGCGGGCGCCGCGGCGAGGCGGGCGGCGGCGCGGACGTTGATCGCCGTCACCTTGGCCAGATAGTCGAAATCCATGCCCTCGACGGTGTCGCCATACTCGACGCCGTTCTCGGTGCGCAGGTTCTGGTGTTGGCGGTCCCAATCCTCGTTGGCCACCGTGAAGCGGATCGCGGGATAGCCCAGCCGCAGGAACGCCTCATGGTCGCCGCCGCGACCGTAGCGGTCGGGGCGGCGGTCGATGAACACGTCCAGCCCGCTTGGCATCGCCGCCGCCTCGCCGTCGACCAGCTTGGCGAGCGCCCGGCTAGGCCCGTCGTCCTCGCCGCCGGTGCCGCGCCGCGCCATCTGCTCGACCAGGCTCTCCGACGCGCGGATCCCCTCGGAGAAGACGCGGACCTCGCGCGCGTTGGCGACGCCGCCTTGCCCGACCGAGTTCCCCACGATGTCGTTGTTGAGCATCGCGTCGATCTGCCAACCCCGCGCCTTGGCCGTCTCCGCCAGAAGCGTCGCGCCCAGCAGCCCCTGCTCCTCGCCGGAGAAGACCGCGTAGACGATGGTCGCGTCGAACTTGCGTTTCGACAGGTGGCGCGCCGCTTCCAGCACCAGCGCCACGCCCGACGCGTCATCGTTCGCGCCCGGCGAGTCGCTCGTAGCGTCCATCACGTCGGTCACCCGGCTGTCGATATGCGCGCCGATGATGACATAACGGTTGGGGTCGCGCCCGCGCTGGATCCCGAGCACGTTCTCGACGACCGCCCCTTCCGGGATGCGCGGCGCTGTGAAGCGGCGCGACAGCCGCTCCACCGTGATGCACCGGCCGCACTCCTGCGAGATCGCCTCGAACCGCTTGGCCGTCCAGTTCCGCGCCGCGCCGATCCCGCGCTTAGGGTCGGTCGCCGACGATAGCGTATGCCGCGTCCCGAACCCGACCAGCGCCTCCACGTCCGCGCGGAGGCGCTGGGGGGAGGGCTGGGCGGCGGCCGCGGCGGCGGCGAGGAGGATCAGCATGCCGCGATGTGTGGACGCGTTCCCCGCCCGGCTCAAGTGCTTGCGCGGCTGCGCCCGGCCCCGCTAAGCGCCCCGCGGGCTAAGGGGACCACCGGAAATGAAGCAACTCGTCGCGTTCGACCTCGACGGCACGCTCGCCTTGAGCAAGCAGCCGCTGCTGCCCGACATGGGCGAGGCGCTGGCCGACCTCTTGGCGGTCGCGCACGTCGCCGTCATCTCAGGGGGCGACTGGCCGCAGTTCGACAAGCAGGTGGCGTCTCGCCTGCCCGAGCGCGCCGACCGCTCGCGCCTGTGGCTGATGCCGACCACGGGCACCAAGCTCTACCGTTTCGACGGCGAGTGGCGCGCGGAGTACGCCGAGCTCTTCTCGGACGACGAGAAGAGCCGCATCCTCGCCGCCTTCGACGAGGCGCTGGCCGCCACCGGCTTCACGCCCGAACGCACCTGGGGCGAGCGGATCGAGGATCGCGGCTCCCAGATCACCTTCTCCGCGCTCGGCCAGCAGGCCCCGCTCGAGGCGAAGGAGCATTGGGACCCCGACTTCACCAAGCGCCGCGTGATCCAGGCGGACCTACGCCAGCGCTTGCCCGGCTTGTCGATCAACATGGGCGGCGCCACCTCGATCGACATCACGCGCGAAGGCGTCGACAAGGCCTACGGCCTGAAGAAGCTCCGCGACGCGAGCGGCATCCCCTTGGACGCGATGATGTTCATCGGCGACGCGATCTTCCCCGGCGGCAACGACTACCCCGCGCACGAGCTCGGCCTCGACACCGTCCGCGTCCGCGATCCCCAGGAGACGATCGCGGTCGTCACCGCCATCGTCGCGTGCCTCAGCTGAGCCGCTCGGCGGCACGCTTCACGCGTGTCGGCGCTCGGCTCAACTGAGCCGGTCGATCGCCTCCGGCGTCAGCGATCCGGGGATGATCATCACCGGCACCGTCAGCGCGCCCGCGTCCGTGCCCGCGAAATGCGCCACCAGCGGCCCCGGCGCGCCCGTCGCGGCGGCGCCCAGCACCAGCGCCGCGATCTGCGGGTCGGCGTCGATGATCTCGCGGATCACGCGCGGGCCCTCGCCGTGGCGCACGGTGATGGTGGGCCTGAGCCCCGCCTCTTCGACGATCGCGCCCGCGGCCTGCGCCACCAGCCCTTCGGCGTGGAGCCGCGCCTCCTCCTCGATCGTCGCCTGGACGCCGCCGAAGGCGATGAACTCCTGCGGCGGCACCAGCGCCAGTATCTCGACGCCGCCCCCCGTCTTGGCCGCGCGCCGCGCCGCGAAGCGAAGCGCGATGCCCGACTCCGGGCTGTCGTCGACGACCACTAGGTAGATGCGCATGGGCGCGAGCGTGGCCCGCCCCCGCCGGCCGCGCAAGCCTTGACGCGCGCGCGGGCGTCCGCTTGTGGGGCGGCGTCTCCTTGCACCGAGGTTCCCCATGCCGACGCCCATCAAGATGCCCGCGCTGTCGCCGACGATGGAGGAGGGCACGCTCGCCAAGTGGCTCGTCAAGGAGGGCGACGCCGTCAAGTCGGGCGACATCCTCGCCGAGATCGAGACCGATAAGGCCACCATGGAGTTCGAGGCCGTCGATGAAGGCGTGATCGCGCGCATCGAGGTGCCGGAAGGCACCGACGGCGTGAAGGTCGGAACCGTCATCGCGCTGATCACCGAAGAGGGCGAAGAGGCCCCCGCGCCCTCGACCGGCGGCACCCACGCCGCCCATGCCGCCCCGACCGACATGGGCCGCGACGCACCCTCCTCCGTCGGGCCGGACGGCGGCGCCCCCGTCGGCACGCAGCAGGACCAGCCAAACACGCCGGAGGCCGCCGCCGCGGGCCGCACCCCCGACCAGGCGGAAGATCATGGCCGCCCGCCCGCGACCGGCCCGGCCTCCGCGCCCACCGCCGACCCCGACGAGCGCACCGTCGGCGCCCACGCCAGCGTGGCGCAGCCCGGCGCCGCCGGCGGGGAGGGCGGCCGCGTCAAAGCCAGCCCGCTCGCCCGCCGCATCGCCGCCGAGCGCGGGATCGAGCTTACCGCGCTCACCGGCTCCGGCCCCAACGGCCGTATCGTCCGCGCCGACGTCGAGGGCGCGCAGCCCGGCCAGGCGAAGCCAGTGGCCGGTCCCGTTCCCGCGCCGTCGAACGTGGCCGTGCCGACCACGCCGGCCGCGGCTCCGGTTTCGGCTGCGCCGAAGCCTGCGCCGATCCCCGACATCCCCCACGAGGCGACCAAGCTCTCCAACGTCCGCAAGACGATCGCCCGCCGCCTCACCGAGTCGAAGCAGACCGTCCCGCACATCTACCTGACGGTGGACGTGAAGCTCGACGCGCTGCTCAAGCTCCGCGGCGAGCTCAACGCGGCGCTGGAGGCGCGCGGGGTCAAGCTGTCGGTCAACGACCTGCTCGTGAAGGCGCAGGCGGTGGCGCTGATGCAGGTGCCCAAGTGCAACGTCATGTTCACGCCCGACCAGCTGATCAGCTTCAAGCGCGCCGACATCTCGGTCGCGGTGTCGACGCCGTCGGGCCTGATCACGCCCGTGGTGCGTGAGGCGGACTCGAAATCGCTCTCCGCGATCGCCACCGAGATCAAGGAGCTCGCCGCCCGCGCCCGCGACAACAAGCTGAAGCCCGAGGAGTATCAGGGCGGCACCGCCTCGATCAGCAACATGGGCATGTACGGCATCAAACAGTTCGAGGCTGTCATCAACCCGCCGCAAGCGATGATCCTGGCCATCGGCGCGGGCGAGAAGCGCCCCTGGGTCATGGACGACGGCAGCCTCGGCGTCGCGACGATCATGTCCGCGACGGGCAGCTTCGACCACCGCGCCATCGACGGCGCGGACGGCGCCGACTTCATGCGCGCCTTCAAGGCGCTCGTGGAGAACCCGCTGGGGATGCTCGCTTGAGCCCAGGTCGCTGAAAGTGTACCCGATAGTGACACTTCTCTCCGGAGCGACGGCATGAAGATGGGCATCAAGGAGTTCCGCGAGCGCATCGGCCAGGTGTCGGTCGGCGACGAGGTCGTGATCGTGACGCATCACGGCCGGCGCGTCGGACGCTACGTGCCCGAGCGGCCCGCCGACATCGACCTCGACGCATGGGTCGCGGAACGCGACGCGTTCGCCCGCCGGTGGAGGTCCGACACGCCGGACTGGCGTGACCGGCTCAGGGCGGCCGGCATCGATCCGGACGAGGCCGACGCCTGACGATGCTGGTGACGGACACCAACATCCTGCTCCGCTGCAGCCTCGGGCGAGCGA
>DASVSW010000380.1:0-6449 GCA_036387895.1 Sphingomonas sp. | reverse complement strand
CGGCTTCGTCGACGCGCACGGCCACGTCATGGGGCTGGGCCTGCGCGCGATGGAGCTCGACCTGTCGGCCGCGCGGACGCTCGCGGAAGCGCAGACGATGATCGCGGCCTATGTCCAGGCGAACCCGGACCGGAAATGGATCACCGGCGGTGGCTGGAACCAGGAGCGCTGGGGGCTGGGCCGCTTCCCGACCGCCGCCGAGCTCGACCAGGTCGCGGGCGACCGTCCCGTCTTCCTCGAGCGCGCCGACGGCCACGCCGGCTGGGCGAGCAGCGCGGCGATGCGCGCCGCGGGCGTCACGGCCGCTACCGCCTCCCCGGCGGGCGGGCGGATCGAGCAGGCGGGCGGGCGGCCGTCGGGCGTCTTCGTCGACGCCGCGATGCAGCTCGTGACCAAGGCGATCCCGCAGCCGATCGGCAAGGAGCGCGACTCGGCGTTCCTCCGCGCGCAGCAGATCCTGCTGTCGAGCGGCGTCACCGCGACCGCCGACATGGGCACCTCGCTCGACGACTGGATGACGTTCCGCCGGGTCGCCGACCAGGGTTACCTGCGCGTCCGCGTCATCAGCTACGGCGCGGGCGTCGAGGACACGTTGCGGATCGGCGGGACGGGGCCGACGCCGTGGCTTTATAACGACAAGCTGCGGCTCGTCGGCGTCAAGCTCTACGGCGACGGCGCGCTGGGCTCGCGCGGCGCGTGGCTGAAGAGCCCCTACGCCGACGCGCCGGGCGAGAGCGGGCTCGGCTTCACCACGGACGCGCAGCTCAAGAACCTGATGAGCCGCGCCGCGATGGACGGCTACCAGGTCGCGGTCCACGCGATCGGCGACCGCGCCAACGACCAGGTGCTGGGCGCGGTCGAGGAGCTGGCGCTGACCTACAAGGGCGACCGCCGCTGGCGCGTCGAGCACGCCCAGGTCGTCGACCCCGCGGACCTGAAGCGTTTCGGCCGGAACGGCGTGATCGCGTCGATGCAGCCCGTCCACCAGACGAGCGACCGGACGATGGCGGAGGCGCGGCTGGGGCCGGCGCGGCTGGCGGGCGCCTACGCTTGGCGGTCGATGCTGGCGAACGGGTCGCGGCTGGCTTTCGGGTCGGACTATCCCGTCGAAAAACCCGACCCCTTCGCCGGCTGGGCCGCCGCCTTCACGCGGACGGACGCGGACGGCCAGCCGATCGGCGGCTGGCGGCCCGAAGAGGCGCTGACCCGCGAACAGGCGTGGCGCGGCTTCACCACGGATGCGGCCTATGCGGGCTTCGCGGAAGCCAAGTTCGGCGGCCTGGAGGTCGGCCAGCGCGCCGACTTCATCATCGTCGACCGCGACCCCATGCTCGCCGGCGCGACCGAACTCCGCCAGACGCGCGTGCTCGAGACCTGGGTCGGCGGCGAGAAGGTATGGGAGCGGCGATAAGTCCGCGTATCACTCTTCGCTGTCCGATCGGCTTCGCTTCGGACGAACGCTGATTGTGGGAGTCCAGGATGACGAAGAGACTCCGTCGACCTTATGCGTCCCTAGTCCTCACGACTTCTTCCGCGCTCCTTCTATCGTCATGTGGAACGCAGCTACCGCAGGCCAGTGCTGACGCTTCGTCTGCTGATTATTCAGTCCTCTTTGCGCGCTATCAGAAGCTAGACCGGCTTCCGACTCCGCGAGGTGAGGGAGCCGCCAAGGTTTGCGCGCAGCGACCGGAACTCATGGCGCTTTATCCTGGCCGTGGTGTCATGGCGGTCACAGGGGCGGTGCCGTTCTCCCCAAGCGATCACGACGCGATCTGCCATATCGAGATCTCAACCGAGAGACCTGCCGGGAACATCCTGTTTCAGGCGGCCGGTTGCGAGATACGATCGATCCACGATACGAGACTTCGGATGTTTGTCCCACCAGACAACGTTGAGCGCGCAAGCGAGAGCGAACGCGAATTCCTCGCGGCTGAGTGCTTTTACCGGCTTGCGCTGGTCCTAGAAGGATTCTCGAACGGATTCCGTGCTCCAGCTTTCGGCAGGTTCCCCGACAACGCTTATTTCATCGGCAAGAGAAGCTATGTCGGTGAAAACGTCACACCGTTGGTGCGTCATCTGCTTATGCGTTGCCCCAACGCTACCGACCATTACCATAAGAAGACTCTCGAACGATATGTCTTGCGGAGTTGCGCGTAGCCGTGACGCGAAAAAGCCGCGGCGCCCCCCGACGCCGCGGCTCGTTCTCCCCCGCTCGGGAAAGGCGTCAGGCGACCTGGGCGGCCACCATCTCGTCGGGTTCGCGCAGCACGTAGCCGCGGCCCCAGACGGTCTCGATGTAGTTCTCGCCCTCGCAGGCGAGCGACAGCTTCTTCCGCAGCTTGCAGATGAAGACGTCGATGATCTTGAGCTCGGGCTCGTCCATCCCGCCGTAGAGATGGTTCAGGAACATCTCCTTGGTGAGCGTCGTGCCCTTGCGGAGCGAGAGCAGCTCCAGCATCGCGTATTCCTTGCCGGTCAGGTGGACCCGCGCGCCGTCGACTTCGACCGTCTTGGCGTCGAGGTTGACAGCGAGCTTGCCGGTGCGGATGACCGACTGCGAATGGCCCTTGGACCGGCGGACCACGGCGTGGATGCGCGCCACTAGCTCTTCGCGGTGGAACGGCTTGGTGACATAGTCGTCCGCGCCGAAGCCGAAGGAGCGGACCTTCGAGTCCATCTCGTTGACGCCCGACAGGATCAGGACCGGCGTCGTCACCCGCGCCACCCGCACCTTCTTCAGCACGTCGTAGCCGTGCATGTCGGGCAGGTTCAGGTCGAGCAGGATGATGTCGTAGTCGTAGAGCTTGGCGAGGTCCAAGCCCTCCTCGCCCAGGTCGGTCGTGTAGACGTTGAACCCTTCGGTGCCGAGCATCAGCTCGATCGCCTTGGCGGTCGTCGGCTCGTCCTCGATCAGCAACACGCGCATCGATCTGCTCCCCCCGTCACTCGGCCCGTCCCCCCGGCCGACCCGGAAATCATTAACCATGCGACAAGTGAAGGCAAAAGGTTAATTCCGGGTTATCGCGGGTAAACGGATCACGAATATCTCAACCGTTGCACGGATCCCTCAGGTGCTGCGCCAGCCAGGCGATCAGCGCCTCGACGCGCGCCGGGCGGAGCTGGCCCGGCGGGGTGAGGAGGTGGAGCCCCGTGGGCGGTGGCGTCCAGTCGGGCAGGATCGCCTCGAGCGCGCCGGTGGCGAGGTGCGGGCCGACGATGAAGCCCGGCAGCCGCGCCACGCCCAGCCCTGCGAGGAGCGCCGGCACCAGCGCGTCGCCGCTGTTCGCCGCGAGCGGCCCAACGCGGTTCACGACCGCCTCCGCGCCTCCCGGCCCGCGGAAGCGCCAGGGGCCCGGCACGTTGGTGTAACCGAGCAGCCGGTGCTCGGCGAGCTGGCCGGCATGGGTCGGGCGGCCGTGCTTCGCGAGGTAGGCGGGGCTGGCGACGATGTGCATCCGGATCCCGCACAGCCGCCGCGCGCGGAGCGAGCTGTCGGGCAGGTCGGCGATGCGGAGCGCCACGTCATAGCCTTCCGCGACGATGTCGACGCGCGCGTCCGACAGGTGGAGCTCGACTTCGACATGGGGGTGCTCCGCGAGGAAGCCCGCCAGCACGGGCGCCACCTCGCGCGTGCCGAAGCTCATCGGGGCCGCGACCCGGATGCGCCCGCCGACCAAAGTCGCGCCCTCGCACGCCTCCTCCTCGGCCGCCCGCGCCTCCGCCAGCATCCGCGCGGCGCGCTCCGCCAACGGGCGCGCCGACTCCGCCAGCGCCAGCCGGCGCGACGTGCGGTGGAACAGCGACTGGCCCAGCTGCCGCTCGAGCCGCGTCACCGCCTTGGACACCGTCGCCTTGCTCAGCCCCAGGGCGGCCGCCGCGCCCGAGAAGGAGCGCTGCTCCGCCACCGCGGCGAAGATCGCCCAGGCTTCGAGATCCGGCAGTCTGGCCATAGGCCGCACGCTAATCCGCGAAACGATCGGTTTCCAGCGTTTCCATTTACGCGCGGCGCGATCAGCCTATCTCGCTGTCGACCGAACAAGGAGGTACGCCATGACCACCGACACCGTCGCCGCCGTCGACCGCCGCCCCTTCGAGAGCCTGGGCCATGCGGACCATGGCTGGCTGAACGCCAGGCACCATTTCTCCTTCGCGAACTACCACGACCCCGACCGCATGGGCTGGGGCGCGATCCGCGTTTGGAACGACGACGAGATCGCCGCCAACAGCGGCTTCCCGCCCCACCCGCACCGCGACATGGAGATCATCACCTATGTCCGGTCGGGCGCGATCACCCACCAGGACTCGCTGGGCAACCAGGGCCGCACGCAAGCCGGCGACGTCCAGGTGATGAGCGCGGGCTCCGGCGTCCGCCACGCCGAGTACAACCTCGAGCCCGAGACGACGCGCATCTTCCAGATCTGGATCATGCCCCGGACGTCGGGCGGCAATCCGAGCTGGGGGGCCAAGCCCTTCCCCAAGGGCGACCGGTCCGGCCGCTTCGTGACGCTGGCGAGCGGCTTTCCGGAGGACGCCGACGCGCTGCCGATCCGCGCCGACGCCCGCGTGATGGGCGCGACGCTGAAAGCCGGCGAGCGCGTCGAGCACCGGGTGGGCGAGGGGCGTCACGCCTATCTCGTTCCCGCCACGGGCCGGCTGCTCATCGACGGCGAGCCCGTCGAGGCGCGCGACGGCGTGGCGCTGACCGGCGGGCGCGCGTTCGCCATCGAGGCGCTGGAGGACGCGGAGATCGTGCTGGTCGACGCGGAGTGACCCAACCGCCCCGCCCGGGCCGTCCGGGCGGGGCTCTTCATCCCAGGGAGCGAAAACGATGACCAAGGTGCTGGTGCTGTACTATTCGTCCTACGGCCATGTGGAGAAGATGGCCGACGCCGTCGCCGAGGGCGCGCGCGAAGCCGGAGCGGAGGTCGACATCCGCCGCGTCGCCGAGACCGCCCCGCCCGAGGTGGTGGCCCAGGCTCATTTCAAGACGGACACCTCGCATCCCGTGATCGAGGGCGCCGACGCGCTGGCGGGCTATGACGCGATCGTCGTCGGCGCCCCCACGCGCTACGGCCGGATGCCGAGCCAGATGGCGGCGTTCTGGGACGCCACGGGCGGGCTATGGCTCCGCGGCGGGCTGATCGGCAAGGTGGGCGCCGCGTTCACCTCGACGGGCAGCCAGCATGGCGGGCAGGAGACGACCCTGCTGTCGATCATCCACAACCTGTTCCACCACGGCCTGACGATCGTCGGCCTCGACTACGGCTTCCAGGACCAACTGGGCGTCGAGGAGGTGAAGGGCGGATCGCCCTATGGCGCGAGCACGATCGCCGACAGCCAGGGGACGCGCCAGCCGAGCCAGATCGACCTGAATGGCGCCCGGTATCTGGGGCGCAAGGTGGCGACCACGGCGGCGAAGCTGGCGGGTTAAACTTGAGTGCATCCTCCCCCAGCTTGCTGGGGGAGGGGGACCAGCGAAGCTGGTGGAGGTGCCGCCGTCGCAGACGGCGGTGCTGCGACCTGCCCCTCCACCACGCCCTTCGGGCGCGGTCCCCCTCCCCGAGACAAGCTCGGGGAGGATTTCACGACGCCCTACCGCCGCCGTTTCTTCCGCTTGCCGCTCTCCGCTGGCGGCGCCGGCGGAGGCGTGTCGGGGATGGTCCGGACCACGGGCGGCGGGTCGACGATCCCCGGCCCCGCCGGGAACTCCCGCCTGGCCCGCGCGAACACGAAGCGCGCCCGCGCCGCACCCGGGACGAGCGTGCTGCGCCCCACCCAGCGCCAATGCCACGGCTCCCATTTCACCCCTTGCCGGTTCGCCGCGGGGAAGCTCTGCTCGAACCCGAAGCGCGTCGCGTTCTCGCGCAGCCACTTCGCCGCGGGCAGCGCCGCCATGCACGCCTCCGCGTCCGGGCAGCCGTTGGCGGGGCGCGGGCGGATCGCGAAGTCGATCGCGAGCCCGCTCGAATGCTCGCTATGCCCGGGCGGCGCCGCCGAGATCGCGCGGTTCGCCGGGTCGCTCCCGCCGCCCTTGCAGAACACCGCCTGCTGCTGCTCCAGCGTGCGGTGGCACGACAGCCCGTAGATCATGCCGCCCACCGTCGGATCGCTCGCCGCGGCGGCCAGGAGGCGCTGGAGGTCGGGCAGCATCTCCCGCCGGACCTTGCATGCGCGCAGGCCGAAGCCGGGCGGCGCGTCGACGAGGTCGTACGCCGCCGCCTCGCCATAGGGCAGGTGGCCGAGGACGCGCCCGTCCGCCGCCTGGGGCGCTGCGCGGCCGTCGCACAGCTGCGCCGCGGCCGGTTGCGCCAGCACGAGCAGCGCGGCCGCGCCCGCCCGGCGCATCACGGACGTTGCGCATCGGCGGGTCCGGGTGGCAAGGGCCTGCCCGTGCATCCCGACCGCGTCCTGTTCCTCGACGGCGAGGCCCTGGTGATCGACAAGCCCGC
>DASVSW010000379.1:0-2824 GCA_036387895.1 Sphingomonas sp. | reverse complement strand
GCTGGGCGCGGCGGTGCTTGGGAGCGCGTTGCCGGCGCGCGCGGCGTCGCGGGCGGCCCCGGCGGCGGCGCTGAAGAACGCGGGCGACGTGCTCGATCCCAGGGCGCCCGTGGCGTGGCGGCCGGCGCTGGCGCTGATGGCGACGGGCGGGGCGGCGGCGCTGCTGCCGGCGGTGATGGGGCTGCCGTTGTTCGGGTTCGCGGCCATGGCGCTGCTGCTGGCGGGCGGGGTGGCGGGGGTGCCGTGGCTGCTCCGGCGGCTGCTGGCGCCGCTGGCGCAGCGGGAGACGGCGCGCGTGCCGCTCCTGCTCGCGGTGCGGCACGTCCATGGCGCGCCGGCGGAGGCGGCGACCGCGCTCTGCGGGATCGTCGCGTCGACCGCGCTGATGATCGCGATGGCGACCATGGTCACGAGCTTCCGGGGTGCTGTCGACGAGTGGCTGGGCCAGGTGCTGTCGGCGGACCTGTATCTGCGCATCGAGGGCGGGCCGGGGTTCGACCCGGCGGCGCAAGCGACGCTGGCGGCGACGCCCGGCGTGCGGACGATCGCCTTCAGCCGCACCGTGCCGCTGACGATCCGGCCCGACCAGCCCGCCGTCGCGCTGATCGCGCGGCCCGTCGAGCGCGGCCGAGGCTTTCCGCTCGCGCTGACGGAGACCGCGCCCGTGCCGGCGGGGGCGACGCCCGTGTGGGTGTCGGAGCCGGCGCGGCGCATATACGGCTGGGACCCGGGCGAGACGGTGCGGCTGCCGATCGCGGGGGGCGCGGCGTTCCGGGTCGCGGGCGTGTGGCGCGACTATTCGCGACAGGCGGGCGCAGTGGTGGTGCGCGACGCGGACTATTCCCGGCTGACGGGCGACCGGGCGCGAGACGAGGCGGCGGTGGCGCTTGATCCCGGCGCGGACGCGGCGCGGGTCGGGCGCGCGATGCTGGCGCGGTTGCCGGCGGAGCGGCGCGGGCTGACCTCGCTCGCCTCGCCGTCGCAGCTCCGGCGGTTCGCGCTGGAGCTGTTCGACCGGAGCTTCGCGGTGACCTACCTGCTCGAGGCGGTGGCGATCCTGGTCGGGCTGGCGGGCGTCGCCGCGACCGTCTCGGCGCAGACGGTGGCGCGGGCCCGCGAGTTCGGGATGCTGCGGCATCTCGGCGTGTCGAAGCGCCAGATCACGGCGATGCTGGGGATCGAGGGGGCCGCGCTCGGGCTGATCGGCGGGGTGGCGGGGGCGGCGCTGGGACTGGTGCTGGCGCAGGTGCTGATCCACGTGATCAATCCCCAGAGCTTCAACTTCACCATGGACACGCGGTTCGCGCCGGGAACGATGCTGGGCGTGGTCGCGGCGCTGGTCGCGGCGGGGGCGGGCACGGCGGTGCTGGCGGGACGGCGGGCGACGGCGACCGACGCGGTGCTGGCGGTGAGGGAGGATTGGTGATGCGGCGGATCGGCGCGGCCGCGCTGCTGGCCATCGCGGGCGCGGCGCTCGCCGCCCCCGTCCCCTACCCCGTCGTCCGCCCCGGCGTGGCGCTCGCCTTCCCCCGCGATCACGGCGCGCACCCGGCGTTCCGGATCGAGTGGTGGTACGTCACCGGCTGGCTGCGGGCGGAGGACGGGCGCGACCTCGGGTTCCAGGTCACCTTCTTCCGCACGCGGCCGAGCGCGGACACGGGGAACCCCAGCCGCTTCGCGCCCGAACAGGTGCTCTTCGCGCACGCGGCGCTGTCCGATCCGAAGGTCGGGCGCATCCTCCACGGCGAGCGCGCGGCGCGGGCGGGGTTCGGGCTGGCTGGCGCGAAGGCGAACGACGCGGATGTCGCGATCCGCGCCTGGCGCTTGCGGCGGCTGCCCGACGGGCGCTTCGCGACGCGCGTCGAGGCGCCCGGCTTCGCGCTCGACCTCGCGTTCCGCCCGACCCAGCCGGCGATCCTGCAAGGCCAGGGCGGGTACAGCCGCAAGGGGCCACGGCCCGAACAGGCGAGCTACTACTATTCCCTCCCCCATCTCCGCGTCGCGGGGACCGTCAGGCGCGGCGGCGACCGCGCGGAGCGGGTGACGGGCGAGGCGTGGCTCGACCGGGAATGGTCGTCCGACTTCCTCGCGGGCGACGCCGAGGGATGGGACTGGACGGGGCTCAACCTCGACGACGGGGCGGCGCTGACGGCGTTCCGGGTCCGGCGCAAAGGCGGAGGCGTCGTGTGGGCGGGCGGATCGTACCGCTACCCCGACGGGCGCACCGTCGTGTTCCGCCCGAGCGACGTCGCGTTCCGGCCGACCCATGTCTGGCGCAGCCGGGCGACGGGGGCGACCTATCCGGTGGCGCAGGTGCTGTCGGTGCGGCTGCCGGACGGGGTGAAGCGCTTCCCGCTCCGCCCGCTCTTCCCCGCGCAGGAGCTGGACAGCCGCGGTGCGGGCCTCCCCGTCTATTGGGAGGGCGCGGTCCGGACGACGGGCGGGCGCGGTTACCTGGAACTCACGGGCTACGCCGCGCCGCTCGCGATGTAACGTCCCGCGAACGCGCGATCACCCGCCCGTAGGCGGCGCGACCAGGCGGAACAGCGCGCCGCCCAGGTCGCCCGTGCCGACCTCCGCGCGCCAGCCATGGCTGACGGCGATCTGGCGGACGAGGTTGAGGCCCACCCCCGTCCCTTGCGGCCGGGTGGTGAAGAAGGGGAGGAACACGTCGCCGCGCAGGTCCTCGGGCACGCCGGGGCCGTCGTCGTCCACCTCGATCGCCACCCCGCCCTCCGGCCCAGTGACGAGGCGGAGGCGCACCCTGCCCCCGCCCGCCGGCGGGGCGCTCGCCTGGGCGGCGTTGCGGAGCAGGTTGATCAGC
>DASVSW010000378.1:0-13406 GCA_036387895.1 Sphingomonas sp. | reverse complement strand
TACTCCGGCGCGACCGGCGCGATCGTCCCGTCCGCGCGGTACGCGACCCGCGCGAGCGCGACCTTACGCTTGGCGCGGTACGGGCCGTCGCCGGGCTGCCCTTCCCAGCGATGGTACGCCATCACCGTCCCGCCTGTGTGGGGGTCGGCGAAGAAGCCGTGGTGCCCCGGCCCCTTGTTCCGCCCCGCGCTGCGCAGGATCGCGCCGCGGTAGGTCCACGGCCCCGTGGGCGTCGGCGCGGTGGCGTAGCGGACCGAATAGTCGGAGCGGTCCCAATGGCCCGAGCTGTAGGACAGGTAATAGGTCCCGTGCCGCTCATGCATCCAGGGGGCTTCGGTGAAGCAGGGCGGCTGCTCGACCGCGACCTCGCGTTCGAGCGTCGTCATGTCGGGCGCGAGTTCCCAAACGCGCAAGGTCGCGCCGTTGCTGCCGCCCGCGTAAAGCATGCGGCGGCCGGACGCGGGGTCGACGAAGACCATGGGGTCGATCGCCTCGAACCGGTATCGGCCGGAGCCGGTCGGCGTCATGCCGTCGGCGCAGCCGCGCGCGGGGCGGCCGGCGAACCGCTCCGAGTCCTCGCCGTCGATCAGCGGACGCCCGCTGTCGCGGCACGGCCCCGCCGGCGTGTCGCAGACCGCGACGCCGATCCGCGCCGGCCGCGGCTCCTGCGGCCCGACCGAATAGTAGAGGTAATAGCGGCCGTTCGCGGCGGCCATGTGCGGCGCCCATAGCTGGCGGAAGGGCGCGGTGCGCTCGATCCAGCGCGCGTCGCCGAGCTGGAGGAGCTCCGGCCCGCGTTCCCACCGGACGAGATCGGACGAGGACCAGACGCGCAACGGTCTCGTCCCGCCGGTCGGATAAAGCCACACGCGCCCGTCCGCTACCAGCGCCGCCGGATCCGCCCCTTCGAAGATCGCCCCCGACCGCTCCGGCCCGGACGCGCCCAAGAGCAGCAGGGGCAGGAACGCGGCGGGCTTCACGCGAGGTGCGCTACCGGGCGCGGCGGCGGCGTGCGGGTTGGGTCGCGACGACCGGCGTCTGCGCGACCTTGGGCTCGCTGGCGAGGCGGCGGATCAGGTCGACCTCCGCCTGGCGATAGGGCTTGCCGTCGGCGCGGAACACCTCGTGGAACCAGATGGTCGGCTCGTCCTGCGTATAGGGCTTCTTCCACGAGTCCCAGGGCAGTCGCGTCTGCGTCTTGCCGTCGACGAACCCCCAGTTGATCATCGCGATGTTGTACTTCTTGCCGAGCGGCAGCGAGCCGTCGAACGTGGAGCCGTTGCCCCGCGCCATGTACTCGGTGCAGAGCACCGGCCGGCCGTAGCTCAGCATCTGGCGCGCGCGGCGCTCCCACTGCTCCGGCCAGTTGTAGTCGTGGAAGCTGTTGACGTCGGACTGCGTCACCTGGATCCGCTCGACGGCGTCCAGCGTGTCCGGCTTGTCCCAGTTCTCGCCGATCCACAGCCCGCTCGTCAGCGGCTGGGTGGGGTCCTCCGAGCGGGCCCATTCGAACACGTCGTCGAGCAGGCCGGCGACGAGCTGCTTCTTGTTGGGCGTGGGCTTGTAGTTGCCGCCGCCCTCGTTGTTCGGCTCGTTCCACACGTCCCAGGCGAGCACGCGGTCGTCGTTGGCGAAGCTGCCGACGATGTCGCGCACATAGGCCTCGAGCTTGCCGTATTGCGACCGGTCCGCCAGCCGCGCTGCGCCCGGCGCCTGGACCCAGCCGCTGTTGTGGACGCCGGGGATGGGCGGGCGCTGGGGACCGGCGACCGGATCGGGGTCCCAGCAGCTGTCGAACAGCACGAACATCGGCCTGATCCCGCGGCGCTGGGCGATCGTCAGGAACTCGTTCATGCGGCGCTTCAGCCCTTGCGCGTCCCGCTCCCACAGCATGTTGTGGAGGTAGACGCGCATGGTGTTCATGCCGATCGACTGCGCCAGCGCCAGCTCGCGGTCGATCTCGGTGGGGTTCCAGGTCTCGGCCTGCCACATCTCGAACTGGTTGATCGCGGAGGCGTTGTTGTAGTTGGCGCCGACCAGCCAGGGCTGGCGCGCGTACCAGGCGTTCGCCTGTTCCTTGGTCCACAGGTCGCGCGCCTGCGCCGGCGCCGCCATGGTGAGCGCCCAGCCGGCGGCGGCCAGGAAGAGCTTGAACTTCATGAGCGTGGTCCTCAGCGTCCGGTGGTGAAGCGGTACACCATCACATTGCGATAGGTCTGGCCGGGGTTCAGCCTGGCCGTCGGGAAGTCGGGCCGGTTGGGGGTGTCGGGGAAGATCTGCGGCTCCATGACGATGGTGTCGCCCATGCGGTAGAGCCGCCCGCCCTTCCCCCTGGTGGTCGCGTCGAGGAAGTTGCCCGAATAGAATTGCAGCCCCGGCTGGTTCGACAGGAGCTCGAAGCCGCGGCCCGACTTGGGCTCGACGACGCGCGCCATCAGGTGGAGGTCGGGGGTGACGGCGCGGCCGATCACCCAGTTGTGGTCGTAGCCGCGGCCGAACAGGATCTGCTGGTCGCGCGCGTCGCGGACGCGCTCGCCGACCGCGCGGGGGGTGCGGAAGTCGAACACCGTGCCCGCGACCGGCCTGAACTCGCCGGTCGGGATCGCGCCCGCGTCCGTCGGCAGGAAGGTCTCGGTCGGGATGGTGACGACATGGCCCATCGCCCCGTCCGACGACCCCTCGCCCGCGAGGTTCCAATAAGCGTGGTTGGTGATGTTCGCGATCGTCGGCTTGTCGGTGGTCGCGCGGTACTCGATGGTCAGCTGGTCGCGCTCGTCGAGGCTGTAGACGCAGTCGACGGTCATGGTGCCGGGATAGCCCTGGTCGCCGTCGCGGCTGACATGGCGCATCGTGACGGACGCGGTCGGGCCGGACTTCACGTCGGTGACGGTCCACAGCACCTTGTCGAAGCCCGTCGTGCCGCCGTGGAGCGCGTTTTCGCCGTTGTTCACCGGCGTCTGGTAGGCGCGGCCGTCGAGCGTGAAGCGGCCCTTGGCGATGCGGTTGGCGAAGCGGCCGACCGTGGCGCCGAAATATTGCGGGGTCTTGAGATACTCCTCAAGCGTCGCATGGCCGAGCGCCACGTCGACGGGCTTGCCCGTCGTGCCATCGGGCAGCAGCACCGACTGGATCGCCGCGCCATAGGCGATCAGCGTCGCCGACACGCCACGAGCATTGGTCAGCGTCACCGCCGCCACCTCGCGACCGTCGGGCAGGCGGCCGAAGACCGACCGCTTCGCCTCCGCCGCCTCTGCGGCTCCCGCCCCCGTCGTCATCGCCAGCACCATCGCCAGCGCGCCCCAGAACCGCATCCCGTTCTCCTCATCGTCCGTATCGTTGGGGCTCGAGCCCGCGCACGCCCGGCTCGACTTCGAAGAGGCAGCCGCCGAGCGGCTCGTCGACGCCGTCGGCCGCGGACGTCACGAACAGGCGGTCGAGCGCTTCGCCCGCGAACGCCATGCTGGTGATCTGGCTGGCGGGCAGCCGGATGTCGCGCTCGATCCGCCCGGCCATGTCGAAGCGGCTGACCCGCGACCCGCCCCAATGCGCGATCCACAGCCCGCCCTCCGCGTCGAAGGTCATGCCGTCGGGATTGCCCCAGGCGGGGTCGAAGTTCAGCCACAGCCGCTTCTCGCCCAGGCTGCCGTCGTCGTTGAGCGGGAAGCGGTAGATCTCGCGCAGGATCGTGTTGGTGTGGAACAGCCACGCGCCGTCCGGGCTGATCGCGGGGCCGTTCGCGACATGGTAGCCCGAGTCCACCCGCGTCAGCGCTCCCGGCCCGTCCAGTCTGTAGAGGTGCCCCGTCGGCTGGTCGGCGGCGGCCGGCATGGTGCCCGCCCAGATCCGCCCCGCCGCGTCGGCCTTGGCGTCGTTCATGCGGTTGAAGCCGGGTTCGTCCGCGGGCAGGTCGGCGAAGGGCTCGACGCCAAGCGGATCGAGCGTCAGCGCCTTCACGCCGCTCTTAAGGCCCGCGAGGAACCCCGGCGCGTCGGCGCGGGCGATCACCCAGCCGACCATCTCGGGCGTCTCCCACGAGTCGACGCGCCCGTCGGCGAGCAGGAGGCGGTTCACCCGCCGCTCCTTGATGTCGACCCAGTAGAGCGCGTTCTCCGGCGGGTGCCAGAGCGGCCCCTCGCCCAGCGTGTCGCGCCGGTCGCGCTCGACGACGCGGACGTGATCGAACGACGTGCTCAATGGCTGTCCCTCGGCAAGCCCTTCTGAGCGATGCGCTGGTATTTGACCGCGGGCTCCAGCACCATGCCGCGGTCGAACTGGCCGACCAGCCCGCGCTGGATCTCCTGCCAGGGCGTCTGCGAGGCGGGCGTGATCCGCGCCTCGACGTCCGCCAGCTCGGCCTTGCGGCGCTGGAGTTCCTCGTCGGGCAGCAGCACGTCGACCTGGTTGGTGTTCAGGTCCACGCGCACCCGGTCGCCCGTGTGCAGCAGCGCGAGCCCGCCGCCGACCGCTGCTTCCGGCGAGCAGTTGAGGATGGACGGGCTGCCGCTCGTCCCCGACTGACGCCCGTCGCCGATGCAGGGCAGGTTGTGGACGCCCGCACGGATGAGCGCGGCGGGCGGGCGCATGTTCACCACCTCCGCGCCGCCGGGATAGCCGACGGGGCCGGCGCCGCGGATGACGAGGATCGTGTCCTCGTCGATCCCGAGCGCGGGGTCGTCGATGCGGTGATGATAGTCCTCCGGCCCGTCGAACACGACGGCCTTGCCGATGAACGCGCCCGGATGCTCCGGATTGGACAGGTACCGTTCGCGGAACTCGTCGGAGATCACCGACAGCTTCATGACGGCACCGTCGAACAGGTTGCCCTTGAGCACCGTCAGCCCGGCGGCGGACTTCAGCGGCCGGTCGAGCGGCCGGATCACGTCCTCGTCGGCGATGCGCGCGGCCGCGACGTTCTCCGCGACCGTCTTGCCGTTGGCGTTGAGCGCCTCGCCGTCGAGCATGCCGGCGCGGAACAGCTCGCCCATCACCGCCGGCACGCCGCCGGCACGGTAGTAGTCCTCGCCCAGATACTCGCCCGCGGGCTGGAGATTGACGAGGAGCGGCACGTCCGCGCCCTCGCGCTCCCAGTCGTCGAGCGTCAGTTCGACCCCCATGTGCCGCGCCATGCCGTTCAGGTGGATGGGCGCGTTGGTCGAGCCGCCGATCGCCGAGTTGACCTTGATCGCGTTAAGGAACGCGTTCCGGGTCATGATGTCGGACGGCTTGCGGCCGGCGTGCACCATCTCGACGATGCGCCGGCCCGTCTCCCAGGCGTTCTGCTGCCGGTCGCGATAGGGCGCGGGGATCGCGGCCGAGCCGGGGAGCGACATGCCCAGCGCCTCGGCAAGGCTGTTCATCGTGGTGGCGGTGCCCATGGTGTTGCACCAGCCCGTCGAGGGCGACGACGACGCCACCAGCTCGATGAAGCCCTTATAGTCGATTTCGCCCGCGGCGAGCAGCTCGCGCGCCTTCCAGATGATCGTGCCCGATCCGGTGCGCTTGCCCTTGTACCAGCCGTTGAGCATCGGGCCGACGGAGAGGGCGATGGCGGGGATGTTCACGGTCGCCGCCGCCATCAGCGCCGCGGGCGTGGTCTTGTCGCAGCCGATCGTCAGCACCACGCCGTCGAGCGGATAGCCGTACAGCACCTCGACGAGCGACAGGTACGCCAGGTTGCGGTCGAGCGCGGCGGTGGGCCGCTTGCCCGTCTCCTGGAGCGGGTGGCAGGGGAACTCCATGGGCACGCCGCCCGCCTCGATGATCCCCGCCTTGACGCGCTCGGCGAGCACGATGTGGTGGCGGTTGCACGGCACCAGGTCGGAGCCCGACTGGGCGATGCCGATCACGGGCCGGCCCTGCAGCTCCTCGAGCGTGAAGCCGTAATTCATATAGCGCTCGACGTAGAGCGCCGTCATGTCGGGTTCGTTCGGGCGGTCGAACCACGCCTTGGAACGGAAGCCCCGCTTCTCGATCCCGGTTTCGCCCCGGTCCTCGTCGGCCACGCCCGCACTCCTATCCGTTGGACCCGCATCAACACGGAAACGGACGCCCGGGTCCGACGTTGAGCCGCGAAGTCGGCGCGCTTATGGCGAATATGTCGGATAAATAAAAGGGGACAGCAGCATGGGCAGACGCATCCGGTTGGGTCTGGTCGGCGTCGGCAAGATCGCCCGCGACCAGCACCTCCCCGCCATCGCGGCCGACGACCGCTTCGAGCTGGTCGCGACCGCGAGCCGAAGCCCGCAACAGGTCGAGGGCGTGCCGGGATACGCCAGCGTCGAGGAGATGATCGCCGGCGGGCACGAGCTCGACGCGGTGACGCTGTGCACCCCGCCCGCGGGCCGCCACGCCATCGCCGCCGCGGCGATCGAGGCAGGGCTGCACGTCATGATGGAGAAGCCGCCCGCGACGACGCTGTCCGAGGTCGAGGATCTGGCCGCGAGAGCGCGAGCGAAGGGCGTCGTGCTCTACACGAGCTGGCATTCGCGCGCGGCGGCGGGCGTGGAGCCGGCGCGCGCGTGGCTGCAGGGCAAGCGCGTGACCGGGCTTCGCATCGCCTGGAAGGAGGACATCCGCCGCTGGCATCCGGGGCAGGAGTGGATCCTGGGGCCGGGCGGGTTCGGCGTGTTCGATCCGGGGATCAACGCCCTGTCGATCGTGACCGCCATCCTACCCGATGCCCTGTTCGTCGAGGAGGCGCGGCTGCGCACGCCCGAGAACCGCGACGCGCCGATCGCGGCGTCCTTGAAGATGCGCACGGGCGGGGCCCCGGGGACGTTCGAGCTCGACTTCCTACAGACCGGTCCGCAGAGCTGGGACATCGAGGTCGAGACCGACGCGGGCACGCTGAAGCTTCACGAGGGCGGGTCGAAGCTGGAGCTGCCGGGCGAGCCCGTCCGGCCGGGAGAGAACCGCGAATACCCGAACCTGTACGCGCGTTTCGCCGAGCTGCTGGCGAGCGGCCGGTCGGACGTGGACGTGCGCCCGCTACGGCTGGTGGCGGACGCGATGCTGCTCGCCGCGCATGAGCGGGTGGAAGGCTTCACGTTCTGACATACGCCTCCACCCCGGCGTAGGCCGGGGCCCAGAGTCGCAGCGTGAATTCACGCGGGCGGAGGACCGCTCCCGTCGCTCTGGGCCCCGGCCTTCGCCGGGGTGGAGGACGGGTGCGGCGCTCAGCCCTCAATGCACCAGCTGCTTCTCCATGTGGTCGTGCTGGTCGTTCTCGCCGATCACGCCGACCATGTGGCGGTAGGACAGCTCGGCGCCCGCCCAGCCGGTCAGGCCGACCAGCGCGAAGGTCGCCGCCGACAGCCCGATCGCCGTGTCGCTGGGCGGCGCGTCGTCATCGTCGCGACGGAGCGCCAGGCTCGCGCCGGCGAGCGCGATGGCGAGCGGGTTGCCATAGGCGTGGATCTTGCCGACGTTCTTCTCGCGCGCGCGGCGGATGGTGAAATAGTCGATCGCGCCCACCGCGCCCGCCGCCAGGCCCGACACGATGCCGGCGCCGAGCAGCCACTTGGACGCGCGCGCCCAGAAGGGGTCCTCGGTCTTCCGTGCGGCGATGTCGGTGGCCAATGCGCCGGTGAGGAACGCGACCGGGTACGGGATCATCATCGGATGGATCGGATGCCCACCGATCGCCGCGGTGCTGGGCAGCCCGCGCGCCGGGTGCGCCCGATCGCCGTCCACCGGGTTCAACGTTCCCGCGATGCTCGCCACCGTCGTCGACATGTCCGTCCGCTCCTCGTTCATTGGCTCTTCCGACGAACGAAGCGCTAGCGCGACCCGTTCCCCAGAGCTTGGGTGAAGGGTCGCGGCCATGTGCGCGGTTCAGCAGGCGCTCAGCCCGCGTGGCCATGCTTCCCGACCAAGGCGATTGCGGTGGGCGTCCATAGAGCAGGCGGTCGACGCATCAGGCAGTTGGAGCCGTTCCCACCGGTCGGCGCTGCCGCTACGGCGGTGACGCCATGCATCCGCCCCTTCCCGACGCCGCCTGTTCCGATCCGCCTCGCTGGTCCGAGACCGAGCGCCTGGCCGCGCTCGACCGCTACGCCGTCCTCGACACCGGTCGCGAGCCGGTCTTCGACGAGGTGGCCGAGCTGGCGGCCGACCTGCTCGACGCGCCGGTGGCGGTTGTGAACTTCATCGCCGCCGACCGGCAATGGTTCAAGGCGGAGGTCGGCATCAACGCCGACACGCTGCCGCTCGACGTCTCGATCTGCCGCCACGCGATCCTCCAATCCGACGTGCTCGTGGTGCCGGACCTGCGCGACGACCCGCGTTTCCGGAACAATCCGCTGGTCACGGCCGCGGGGGGCTTGCGCTTCTACGCGGGCGCGCTGCTGGAGACGCCGGAGGGCCTGCCGTTGGGCACGGTGTGCGTGCTCGACACCGCGCCGCGTCCCGACGGCCTCAGCCCGCGCCAGGTCCGCGCGCTGCGCGCACTGGCGGCGCAGACCATGGCGCATCTGGAGCTACGTCGGTCGGCCGCGGCGTTGCGCGAGTCGGAAGCCCGGTTCCGCGAAATGGCCGACCACGCGCCCGTGATGATGTGGGTGACCGATCCGTCGGGGGTCTGCACCTATCTCAATCGGCGCTGGTACGAGTTCACCGGCCAGACGCCCGAGGAGGCGGAGGGCTATGGCTGGCTCGACGCCACCCATCCCGACGACAAGGCTCGCGCCGAAGAGGCGTTCCTGTCGGCGAACGGGAAGCGCGAGCCGTTCCGCATCGAATACCGCTTGCGCCAGGCCGACGGCCGCTACCGCTGGGCCATCGACGCCGCCTCGCCCCGCTTCGGGAGCGGCGGCGAGTATCTCGGCTATATCGGCTCCGTCATCGACATCGACGAGCGCCGCGAAGCCGAGGATCGCCTGCGCCTCAGCGAGCAGCGGTTCCGGGCGGCGGTGGACGCCGTCCAGGGCGTGTTGTGGACCAATGATGCCGCTGGACGGATGATGGGCGAGCAGCCCGGCTGGGAAAGGCTGACCGGCCAGTCCCGTGCCGAGTACGAGGGCTATGGCTGGACCAGCGCGGTGCACCCGGACGATGCGGGGCCGACGGTCGACGCCTGGAACCAGGCCGTGGCCGAGCGGCGGACCTTCGTCTTCGAACATCGGGTGCGCCGGGCGGACGGCGGCTGGGGCCGCTACGCGATCCGGGCCGTGCCGACGATCGCGGACACCGGCGAGATCACCGAATGGGTCGGCGTCCACACGGACATCACCGCCCAACGCGACGCCGAAGCGGCGCTGCGCGACGAACGCGACCGCGCCCACGGCTATCTGAACGTCGCCGAGGTCATGCTGCTGGTGCTGGACGAGCGCGGATGCGTCCAGACCATCAATCGCCGCGGCGCCGAGATCCTGGGCCTTGACGGCCCCGAAGCGCTGGTCGGCCGCGACTGGTTCGACCTGGCCATCCCGCCCGCCCGGCGCGCCGAGACGCGCTCGGTGTTCGGGCGGCTCATGGCCGGCCAGATCGAGGCCACGAGCGCTTACGAGAACCCAGTGGTGCGCGCCGACGGGACCGAGCGGCTGATCGCCTGGCGCAACGCCGTCCTGCGCGACGCGGACGGGCGCATAACGGGCACCTTGTCGTCGGGCGACGATATCACCGACCAGCGCCTGGCCCGCGACCGGGAGCGGCTGCTGGCGCAGGAGATCGACCACCGGGCCAAGAACCTGCTCGCGGTGGTCCAGTCGGTCGTCCAGCTCACGCGCGCCGACGACATCCGCGCGTTCAAGACCGCGGTCACCGGCCGCATCCAGTCGCTGGCGCGGACGCACGGGCTGCTCGCGGCGTCGCGCTGGGAGGGTGCGGACCTGAAGCAGCTCGTCTGCGACGAGCTCGCCCCCTACGACCGGGCTGACGCCGGACGCGTGTCGATCGTCGGCCCGGCTCTGCAGCTGACGCCCGCCGCGGCCCAGGCCCTGGCGCTGGTGGTCCACGAGCTCGCCACCAACAGCGCGAAATACGGCGCGCTGTCGGTCGAGGCGGGCGCGCTCCGGATCGAGTGGACACGGCCCAAGCCCGGCTCGGGCTCGATGCTCGCCCTCGACTGGATCGAAGAGGACGGTCCGCCGGTGACGCGGCCGGAGCGCCGGGGCTTCGGCTCGGTCGTCCTGCAGACCAGCGTCGAGCGGCAACTCGGCGGCACGGTGGACCTCGATTGGCGGCCGCAGGGGCTTCGCTGCCGTATCGAGGTGCCGGCGGCCGAGACGATCGCGTCCGGCCACTTGCCGACGGCCGAGCGGGCCGGCCCGTCCGGCGCCGCCTCGGCGACGGGCGGACTGGCGCCGGGCGCACGGGTGCTCGTCGTGGAGGACGAGGCGCTGATCGCCGCTCAGATCGAGGACGTCCTCGCCGACGCCGGTTACGTCGTCCTGGGCCCGTCGTCGCGGCTGGCCGACGCGTTCGACCAATTCTACCGGACGCCGCCCGACGCCGCCCTGCTCGACATCAACGTCGCGGGCGAGCGCAGCTTTCCCTTGGCCGAGTTCCTGACCGCCAAGGGCGTGCCGTTCGCCTTCTGCAGCGGCTACGGAGAGGCGAGCGCCGTCCCCGAGCAGTTCCGCCACGTCCCAGTGATCGCGAAACCGGCCGACTCCGCGGCGCTGGTCGCCGTTCTGGGCCGCCTGCGCCGACGCTGACCGGCCGGACCACCGCGCGCCGCTATATCTGCGCGTGATCGCCGACGGCTCGGGCGCGGCCGTCGGCGTCGAAAAGCCGCTGTCCTACAGCGCGCGTTTCTGATCCAAGCTGGCGGGTGACTGCCCGACCCGTCCCCGCTCCCGCCATTGGCGCCCGTCTCCCCTGGAGCGACGTGTCGCGCTGCCGCCGCGTCGTCGGCGCGAAGACGCCGCGCTACCGCCGCGTCGACGGCGCGGAGCCGGCGCGTCGGCGCCGCGTGGCGGGCGCGAAGGCGTCGCGACGCCGCCGCGTCGCCAGCGCGCGGAGCGCGTTCACGCCTATACCTCCTTCTACTTGTTCAGCTTCACCCGCCGATGCCGTGGCGTCCGGACCTCACGCCGCCGCGAACGCCCCCCGGTCCGCCGTCATCCGCTCCGCCGTCCGCTCGGCGAGCGCGAGCACGGTGAAGGTCGGGCTGACCGCCCCATCGTCGGGAACAGCCCGCCGCCCGCGACCACGACGTTCGGGCTCCCGTGCACCCGGCCCAGATCGTCGCACACCGACGCCGCCGGGTCCGCGCCCCTGACTGTGCCGCCCGACACATGGCTGAACACCGGCACCAGGGTCGCCCAGGCCTCCACGGCACCCGCCGCGCATATGATCTCGAGCCCTTCTTCGGTCGCCTTGGCCCAGAGCGCGCGCGACTCGGGCGTCATGCCGTGGACCACGCGCGCGTCGGGCACGCCGAACCGGTCGCGCGTCCCCGTCAACTCCACGCGGTTCTCCGCCATCGGCATGCCTTCGACGATGCCGTTGATCCCGCCCAGATGCTTCGCCGCGCGCTTCATGAACGCGTCGAGCTCTGGGCCGAACAGGTCGGGCCGCGTCATCGCGATCCCCAGCAGGTCGTTAGGCTTGACCGCGGGCGCGATGCCCCAGGTCACGCTGCCGAACGCCTCCTCCTTCCCCGCCTTGCCGTACCCGTCCTGGCTCATCAGCGTTCCCGCCGACAGCCCGCGATGGCACTCGGTCGCTTCCGCGAACAGCCCATGCGCGTTGGCCAGCGAGTGGACGTTGAACCACCGCCCGACCAGGCCCGACGCGTTCCCGAACCCTCGGGGGTGGCGGGCGTGACGCGACGCGAGCAACAGGCGGGCGTTCTGCACCGCCGCGCCCGCCAGCACGACGATGTCGGCCGGCTGAACCGACCGCCGCCGGCCTGATCGACGCGACGCGCTCGCCGTCGCGCAGGGCGGCGCGCAGGATCGGCGGGGTGCCGAGCAGGCCGACCAGGGCGGAGAAGGCGATCTTGAACGCCATCACCGCGCCGTAGCTCCACGGCCCTGTCCACACGGCCCAGAGCGCCAGTACGCTCGCCGGCACGATCGCCAGCGCCGCCGCCCCGGCCAGCAGCAAGGCGCGCACCGGCGCGGGGCGCGGCAGCCTCGGCCCTATGTCGGTCATCGGCGGCACCGCGCCTTTGCGCGCCCGCGTGATCAGCGTCAGCGCGATCGTGGTCATCAGCGTGATCATGAAGACGGTCGGCAACAGGTCGAACGCGAGCCCGTCCGTGCCCCACAACTCTACCGTCGACCGCCCGCCGAACATCAACCGAACGAACACGGCCCTCACCACGGCGTTCAGCGCCATGCTGATCCCGGTCTCGATGCGGACGTAACGGACGTGGACGGGTTCCATCGGCGCCTCCCTGCGTCCGTCGAGTGTCGGCCCGCCCCCGGCGGAGGCGTAGGTGCGCGGGCGGCTCAGGCCCATGAAAAGCGGTCATGCCCGCCTGAGCGCTTTCTATGCGCCTCCGACCTCGCGACCGGTCGATCGTGCGCGGGGGAGAAGCCCGATGCCGCGCCGCCGCCACGTCCTGATCGGCCTGGGAGCCGCCGGAGCCAGTGCGGGACTCGGCCTGCTCGCCTTCGAACGCGACGGCTGCATCGTCTCGCGCACCCCCGCCCAGGCGCGCGCCGACGGCTTCGCCTACTCGACCCTTACCGACGGGGAAGTGGTCACGCTGGAGGCGCTGGGCAACTTGCTCGCGCCTGGAGCGCGGGAGGGAGGGATTGCGCCTTTCGTCGATCATCATCTGTCGAAGGCGGCCGGCGAAAGCCTGCTGATGATACGCTACTTGGACGTGCCCGCGCATTACGCAGACTTCTACCGCGCCGGCCTGCACGCGCTGGACGATCTGACGCGACGGCGAGGCGGCCGGCCCTTCGCAGGCCTGCCCACGTACGCGGCCGCCGGTCTCATACGGGAGTTGTCGATACCCGGACCAGGGCCGCAGGGCTGGACCGGACCGCCCGGCTCGCTGTTCTACTTCGCGACCCGAGCGGACGCGGTCGATGTGGTGTACGGGATCGAAAGGGGCTTCGCAGCTCTAGGCTTGCCGTACCAAGCTCACCTGCTTCCCGAGCGGTCGTGGTGATCTGATCCACCCCGAACGCCGACGCCTCGACGGTGCTATGCGCGGTCGGGGTATCAGGATGATATCTGGTTGCGGGAGCAGGATTTGAACCTGCGACCTTCAGGTTATGAGCCTGACGAGCTACCGGGCTGCTCCATCCCGCGACACTGGTCCCCGGCAAAGCGGTACTTTGCCGGGGACCTATGGGGTGAGCCGCAGTGCGGCTCGAGAGTGAATGGGTTCGTGCGTTGTATGTTTCGCGGGCTTCAATGCCTGGCGGCGACCTACTCTTCCGCTGCTTGAGCAGCAGTACCATTGGCGCAGCCGGGTTTCACGGCCGAGTTCGGGATGGGAT
>DASVSW010000377.1:0-9689 GCA_036387895.1 Sphingomonas sp. | reverse complement strand
CGAGCACCATGACGCGGCGGCCGCGGAATGTGGCGAAGCCGCCCAGGATCGCCTGGTCGTCGGCGAAGGCGCGGTCGCCCGCCAGCGGCACGAACTCGTCGAACAGCTCGGCCGCGTAATGCTTGAAATGCGGCCGCTCCGGGTGCCGCGCGACCTGCGTCTTCTGCCAGGGCGTCAGCCGCGAGAAGGTGTCGCGGAGCAGCTTGTCGGACTTGGCCTGGAGCCGTCCGATCTCGGCGGCGATGTCGATCGTACCGTCGGCGGCCGCGTCGCGGAGCTCGTCGATGCGGCCTTGAAGCTCGGCGATCGGCTTCTCGAAATCGAGGAATTGAGGCATCGGCAGCGGTTAGGAGCCTCGTTGCGGGAGGTCAACGAGGGGGTGGCGCGTGTTGACGAGCTCGACCAGCCGGCTCGCGTCGACGTGCGTGTAGATCTCGGTCGTCGCGATGTCGGCATGGCCGAGCATCGTCTGCAACGCGCGAAGATCCGCGCCGCCCTCCAGCAGGTGCGTCGCGAAGGCGTGGCGCAGCACGTGCGGGCTGACCCGGTCGGGCGGGACGCCGGCCTCCGCGGCCAGCGCCTTGATCAGCTGGTGGAGACGGATGCGCGAGAGATGCGTCCTGCCGGACGGGAAGAGGAACGGCCGGTCCGCCACGACGTGCTCCCGCCAGGCGGCCACGGCTGCGCGCGCCCGGTCGGACAAGGGCACCATCCGCTCGCGGCCACCCTTCCCTCGCAGGATCAGGAAAGGCCGGTCGGGATGGATCGCGTTGCGCGGCAGGCCGACCAGCTCGCTCGCGCGCAGGCCCGACCCGTAGAGCAGCTCCAGCAACGCGGAGAGCCGCAGGTCGGCGGGCGCGACGGGCGTCCGGGCCAGGCGGTCGGCGACCGCGGCGAACAGCCGGTCGACGTCTTCGTGGCTCAGGACCTTGGGCAACGCGCGACGCGATCCCGGCCTGGGCAGCGCCGTTCCGACGTCGTCGGCGCGGTGGCCCTCCTCGTGCAGGAAGGCGAAGAAGCGGCGGAGGCTCGCCGCCTTGCGCGCGACGGTCGCGCGCGACAGGTCGCGCCACCCGTGCGCCAGCCGTTCGACCATGGCCGCGTCCGCGTCGCGCAATCCGCCCCCGACCGCCGCCGACGCCAGCGTGAGGTCGCTCCGGTAAGCTGCGACGGTGTTCCGCGCCGCGCCCGATTCGGCGGTCAGCATCTCCAGGAAGCGCTCGATCAGCGCCGCGTCGGTCACGCCCGCGCGATCGCCTCGGCCGCGATCATCCGCGCTTCGCCTTGCAGCCCGACGGCCCGGAGTGCGCCGACGATCCGGTAGAGCGCGGCGGGCGGGACGCCGCGCCAGTCGCCCGTCTGCATCCCGATCGCCGCGAGCAGCGCCACGCTGCCCTGCTGGCCGGCCGCGGCGGCGCGGTCGATGGCCCGCGTCCAGCTGTTCTCTTGGCCGATGCGGACGTCCAGCGCCTGCGCGCCGCGCTCGATGTCCTCGGGCGACAACCGCCCGAGCCCGGCGAGCCCCGCGAACAGCAGCCGCTGCTTGCGCGCCGCGTCGCCGGTCCCGGAGTAGGAGGCGAGGTCGCCATAGGCGAGCCGACCGCGCGCGTCCGGATCGGCGACCGCGAGCATCGCCCAGCCGTCGGACCCTTCCGCCACCGCGTCGCGCCAGCGCATCGCCGTCCGGTCCATCCCCGCGCCCAGCATCGCCGCGATCAGCAGCTCGGCGTCCTGCGCGTCGTCCTGGACGGGGATGCGCGCCGCGGCGCGCGCGGTCAGCAGGAGGCGCGACAGGCGGGGCCTTCCCTCGCCCCAGACCGACCGGATCGCCCTGGCGCGCGCGGCCGGGTCGCGCGCCAGATAGGCGGTGCGCAGGTCCTGCGCGGTCGCGGTCGCCGCGGCCGGCGCGTCGTCCGAGGCCGCCGCCGACGCGAACAGGTCGACCAGCGCCGCGCTCGAGAGCACGCCCGCCTCTGCCGCGGCTTCGGCCGACGGGATGCGCGCCTCCAGCGGGACCCAGGGCGCGGTCGCGTGCCAGTAGCGGACCTGGGGGCCGACCCCGGCCACCAGCGCGTCGGGCACTTCGACCCCGGTCGCGGTGGCGAGGCCCCAGCGCCAGACGCTCAAGCGGTCGACGCCCTCCCATTCGATGGTGATCGCCTGGCGGCCGCCCGCGGCGCCCACCACCTTCTGCGCCAGGAACAGGTCGACGCCGCTTGCGACGCGGCGCCGCCGCGCCGCGGTCAGCTGCGACGCGGCCTGGTTAGGGTTCCCCGCCAGCGCGGTGCAGACGCCCTGCGCCAGGATCCAACCGCGATCGCGCGCCACACGCGCGCCGTCCGCGGCCAACGGGCACAGGCCCGCCGGGTCGGCCGACGCCAGCATCGCGTTCATCGCCACTTGATAAAGCTTGGGCGTGTAGTTGCCCGGGTCGACGCTCTGGACGACCGCGCGGGCCGCCTGCGCTTCGCCCATCCGCACCAGCAGCCAGGCGCGCTCCGCCGCGAAATCCGCGCCGTTGACGTTCGCGGGCGTGCCGGCCCGCGCCACGAGCGCGCGGCGGAGCAGGATCGACGCCCAGCGCGACGGCAGCGGAGCGGACGCCCGCCGCATCAGCACTTGCAGGAAGCGCCCGTCGGCGTCGCCCCAGGCCTCCGCGCCGAGCGCGCCCTCCCCCGGTCCCGCCGGTCCCACGACCGCCAAGGACCGACGGGCGAAGGCCGGCAGTTCGTATTCCGCCAGGATCGCGGGGTCGATCGGCGTCGGCGAGGCGCTGGGCGACGCCGTCGGGCTCGGCCCGGGCGCAGGGGCGGACGACGCCACCCCCGGCGTCGGCAGGGGCTGCACGAAGCCCGGCTGCGCGCCGGCGGTCGGCGACGGCGCAGGAATAGGCGCCGCGGTCGGCGCGGGGTCGGGCTGGCCGAAGCCCGGCGGCAGGATCGATTCGGGCCGGTCCTGCCCGAACGCTGGAAGCGCGGCGCCGGCGACGAGCAGCGCGAGCGCCGCCCGGCGCGCCTTATTGGAGGTTTTCAAGCGAGACGCTCTTCTCGACCTGCGTCAGCGGCCGCTCGGTCGCGCGGCCCGCCAGCAGGTACAGGCCGCCCAGCAGGATCACCAGCAAGGCGATGAGCAGCACGACGGAACGGGACATCGACGAGGACCTTCGGATTGGGAACGGCGTCCGCGGCGTTTGTGCCGAGCGCCCGCGCCGCTGTATAGCGGCCCGATCCATGTTGCAAAGCGCCGCCCCCGCGACTGCCCCCGTCTGGACCGCTCAGCCGATCGTGCTGGTGGGGCTGATGGGCGTGGGCAAGTCCACGGTGGGCCGTCGCCTCGCCGCGCGGCTCAAGCTGCCCTTCGTCGACGCGGACCACGAGATCGAGGTCGCGGCCGCCATGACGATCACCGAGATCTTCGAGCGATACGGCGAGGAGTATTTCCGCGACGGCGAGCGCCGCGTCATCGCCCGTCTGATGGACGGCAACCCCAAGGTGATCGCGACCGGCGGCGGCGCCTTCATCAACGAGCGCACCCGGGCGTTGATGCTCCGGGACGCGCTGGTCGTTTGGCTCGACGCGGACACGCGCGTGCTGGCCGACCGCGTCCGCCGTCGCGACACCCGCCCCCTGCTCCGCGGACGCGACGCGCGCGAGGTGCTCGACGAGCTCGCCCGCGTCCGCAACCCGATCTACGCCGAGGCCCATCTGCGCATACCCAGCCAATCCGCGCCGCACGAAGCGACCGTCCAGGCGATCCTCCGGGCTATCGGCCGATGACGGCGATTACGGTCTCACTAGGCGCTCGAAGCTACGACATCGTGATTGAGCCTGGGCTACTCGATCGCGCCGGCCAATTATTGAGCTCGCTTAGCCGCGGCAGGCCGATCATGGTCGTCACAGATTGGGGACTGCTCGAAACGCCGATCGACTCGTGGCTATCGTCCTCAATGAACAAGGCGGGCATCGACACGGACATGATCGCCTTGCCGCCAGGGGAGGCGAGCAAAAGCTGGGCGACGTTGACCTACTTATGCGACTGGCTGCTCGAGAAGGGGGTCGAGCGCGATGACATAATCGTCGCGCTCGGCGGCGGAGTTATCGGCGATTTGGTCGGCTTCGCCGCTGCGATCCTGAAGCGCGGGACGCGCTTCGTCCAGGTGCCGACGACCCTGCTAGCGCAGGTGGACTCGTCGGTGGGTGGAAAGACCGGGATCAACACCGCTGCGGGCAAAAACCTGATCGGCGCGTTCCATCAGCCCGATCTCGTGCTCATCGACCCCGACGTCCTGGCCACCCTGCCCCCGCGCGAGCTCCGCGCCGGCTACGCCGAGGTGGTCAAATACGGCCTGATCGACGATCCGGACTTCTTCGCCTGGTGCGAGGCGCACGGCCCAGCCCTGCTGGCCGGCGACCAGGCCGCGCAGGTCCACGCCATCGCGCACTCGGTCGCCGCGAAGGCGCGGATCGTCGCGGCCGACGAGCGCGAGACGACCGGCGTCCGCGCGCTCCTCAATCTCGGCCACACCTTCGGCCACGCGCTGGAGGCGGAGGCCGGGTTCGACGGCAGCCTGCTCCACGGCGAGGCGGTGGCGGTCGGCATGGCGCTCGCGTTCCGCTACTCCGTCCGCCGCGGCCTGTGCCCCGCGGAGGACGCCGAGCGCGTCGCGGCGCACCTGGCGAGCGTCGGCCTGCCAACCGGCTTGCAGGGCGTGACCGCGACCGGCGCACGCCTCGTCGACCATATGCGGCACGACAAGAAGGCGAGCGGCGGCGCGCTGCCCTTCCTCCTCGCCCGCGGGATCGGGCGGACCTTCCTCGACCGCTCGGTCGACCTGGCGGACGTCGCCGTCTTTCTCGACGAGGAGTCCCGCTGATGCCCAACGGCGTCGCGAAGCGCGACCTCCCGACCAAGACCTGCCCCGCCTGCGACCGGCCGTTCACCTGGCGCAAGAAATGGGCGAAGGACTGGGAGAACGTCGTCTACTGCTCCGACGCCTGCCGGAAGAAGCGCTAGGCGCGCATCCCCGTCCAGGCGAGCCAGAGCCACCCCGCGATGAGCAGCGTGCCGCCGATCGGCGTGATCGCCCCCAGCCACCGCGGCGCCCCCACCGCCATCAGGTAGAGCGTGCCCGCGAACAGCGCGCCGCCGCCGACGAACAGCCAGCCCGGCCCGCTCGCCCCCATGCGCGCCGCGACCAAGGCCGCGACAGCGTGGATCAGCTGGTACTCGCCGCCGGTCCTCAGCCATTCGGCGGCCTTGCCTTCGGCGCCATGCGCCCCGAACGCTCCCGCCGCGACCGCGATCGCGCCCGACAGCGCGGCCAGCACCAGCAGCATCAATGGCCTTCCCCCGCCAGCGCGCGGTTCTGCTTGATGATCTGATCGATCCCCGCGCGGAGGTCGCCCGAATCGGTCTGAATCTTGAGGCGCTCAGCGTCGCGCCCGCGATATTCCTGGTCGACGCGGTCGATCTCGTCGACGTCGACCTCGACCTGGGCGAGCGCGAGCCGCGCCATGCACACCGCCGACTCCATCACTTCGCGCACCGAGCCCGCGATCGGCGCGCCCGCCATCTTGAGCATGCTGCGCCGATCATAGGCGCGCACGAACACCGCCGCCTTCGGGAAGGAGGACGCGACCGACTCGAGGAACTCGGCGTCGATCCCGTCGCCGTCCTGGCAGAAGAGTAGCAGCTGCGCGTCCGCCGCGCCCGCCTGGCGGAGCAGGTCGAGCCGGAGGCCGTCGCCGTAGAAGACCTTCGCCCCGAACGAGCCCGCCACCTCGATCTGGCTCGGCTTCGAGTCGATCAGCGTCAGCCGGATGCGCTCGAGCATCAGCATCTGCGCCACCGTCTGCCCGAAGCGGCCATAGCCGACGACGATCGCGCTCGCCCCGTCGGCGCGGGGCACGTCCAGTGCGCCCGTCTCGCGCTCCGGTTTGGCGCGGAGCCGCCGGGTGAACCGCATCAGGAACGGCGTCGTCGCCATCGACAAGGTCACCACCGCCCCGAACAGCGACGCCGCCTCCGGTGTGATCAACAGCGCGTCCTGCGCCTGGGCGAACAGCACGAAGCCGAACTCGCCGCCCTGGCTCAGCAGCAGCCCCAAGGCGAGCGCCTCGCGCCATCCCATGCGGAACAGCCGCCCCAGCCCGAACACGATCGCAATCTTCGTCGCCACCAGCGCCGCCGCCATGCCGACCACGAAGAACGGCCGCGCCGCCACCGCCTGAAGGTCGAGCATCATGCCCACCGCCAAGAAGAACAGCCCCAGGAGGATCGAGCGGAACGGATCGACGTCCGCCTCCAGCTCGTGGCGGTACGGGCTGTCCGCCAGCATCACCCCGGCGATGAACGCGCCGAGCGCCGTCGACAGCCCGAGCAGCTCCATCAGCGCCGCGGCCGCGATCACCGTGAACAGCCCGGCGAAGACGAACATCTCGCGCTCGCCCAATCCCCCGATGAGGCGGAACAGCGGGGCGAGCAGGAAGCGGCCCGCCAGGATCAACCCGCCGATCGCCGCGACCGTGTAGATCGCGAGCAGCCATCCGGGCGTCGCGTCCGCTGGCGCCGGCGCGCGGCTGAGCACGGCGATGATCGTGATCAGCGGCACGATCGACAGGTCCTGGAACAACAGGATCGAGAAGGCGCGCTCGCCGAACGGCGTCTTCAGCCGGCCGGCCGACTGGAGCATCGGCAACACCTGCGCCGTCGAGGACAGCGCCAGCGGCAGGCCGATCGCCAGCGCCGCCTCCCAGCTGAACCGGGCGGCGAACAGGATCGCCATGATCCCCAGCCCGCACAGCACGACCTGCAGCAGCCCCAGCCCGAAGATGTCGTGCCGCAACCGCCACAACCGCTTCGGGTTGAGCTCGAGTCCGACGAGGAAGAGCAGCAGCACGATGCCGAGCTCGGCGACGGTCAGCGTGCCCTCCGCGTCGCCGACGAGGCCCAGCACCTGCGGCCCGACCAGCGCGCCCGCCACTAGATAGCCCAGCGTGGCGCCCAGCCCGAGCTTGCGGAACAAGAGCACGCAGACGAGCCCGAAGCCGAGCAGCACCGCGCCGTCGCGCAACAGGTGCGAGCCGTGCTCCATCAGCCCGCCCGCGCCATGGCCACGGCGCGCTCGGCGGCCTCCGTAGCGGCGTCGAACGCGAGGAGGATCGAGGGATGCCGGGCCGTGTGCGGCCGGGCGGCCTCGAAAACCGCCAACCCCGGCCAGTCCGGCGCATCGCCGCCCTCCGCCAGCCAGCGCGCCAGCGCGTCGCGCGCCGCCGCGATCTCCTCCGGCCGTCGTCCGACGACCTCGGACGCGAGCAGCGAGGCGGAGGCTTGCCCCAGAGCGCAGGCGCGCACGTCGAGCCCGGCCGCGCGCACGCGTCCGTCTTCGTCCAGATCGAGGTCGATCGTGATGCGGCTGCCGCAGACCGGCGAGCGCCGCTCGGAGGAGCCCATCGGGTCCGCCAATCGGCCCTGATGCGGGATCGACGCCGCCAGCCGGAGGATGTCGGTGCCGTACAGCGGCGGCGTCACGCCTCCGCCTCCGACGCGTTCTCCGCCTCCGCGGGTCCCGCATCGAACACCGGCTGCCCCTTGCGACGCCGGTCGACGAAGTCGGCGATGCCGGCGCTGGTCGCGTTGAGCAAAGGATAGGTGCGCGATTCGCGCATCCAGGCCGGCCGGCCGCTCGGACCGCCGCCCACAGTGTCGAACAGCAAGGTCGCGAGCAGGAAGCCGACGCTGGCCACGATCAACCCTTTGAGCGCGCCGAAGCCGAAGCCGAGCGCGCGGTCGACCGGCCCCAACACGGACCGCTTCGTCCGGCTGCTGATCCGGTTGGCGATGAGCCGTCCGATGAACCAGGTCCCGCCCGACAGCAGCAGCAGCGCCAGCGTCGCCGCCCCGCCCGGCGTTCCGACGCGGCTCGACAGCCACTCGGTCGCGGGCAGGTGGAACAGCTTCACCGCGAACACCACTGCGACCCACGCGGCGAGCGCCAGCACCTCGTAGGTGAAGCCGCGCCTGAGCCCGAGCACCGCGGCGCCGAGCACCGCCGCCAATACCGTGATGTCCAGCGAGGTGAGGCCCATGGGGCCGTCCGTAGCGCCTCGTCGTTTCCGCGTCACCCCAGGCCTGATCGGGACGGGCTACCCCCGCCCGAGCAGATGGTCCACCAACGCCCCGAGCTTCGCGAAGCCGGTCAGCCGCAGCCCGCCGTCGTCCTTGCCCATGCTCGCCGGGACCAGCGCGCGCTCGAACCCCAGCTTGCCCGCCTCCTTGAGCCGTAGCGCCGCGTGCGCGACCGGCCGGACCTCGCCCGACAGCGCCACCTCGCCGAACGCGACCGCGTCCGCCGGCACCGGCCGCTCCGACAGCGCGGAGACGAGCGCGGCGGCGACCGCGAGGTCCGCCGCGGGGTCCTGGATGCGGTAACCGCCCGCGACGTTCAGATAGACCTCGGCCGACGAGAAGGAGAGCCCGCACCGGGCCTCCAGCACCGCCAGAATCATGGCGAGCCTGCCTGAGTCCCAGCCCACGACCGACCGCCGCGGCGTCGCCCCGCTCGCGAGGCGGACGACCAGCGCTTGGATCTCGACCAGCACCGGCCGCGTGCCCTCCAAGGCCGGGAACACGGTCGCGCCCGTCACGCCCTCGTCGCGGTGCGTCAGGAACAGCGCGGACGGGTTCGACACCTCCGTCAGCCCCGCCTCGACCATCGCGAACACGCCGATCTCGTCCGTTCCGCCGAAGCGGTTCTTGATCGCGCGCAGGATCCGGTACTGGTGGCTGCGCTCCCCCTCGAAGGCGAGCACGGTGTCGACCATGTGCTCCAGCACGCGCGGCCCGGCGATCGTGCCATCCTTGGTGACGTGGCCGACGAGCACCACCGCCGTGCCGCGTTCCTTGGCGAAGCGGATCAGCTCCTGCGCCGACGCGCGGACCTGGCTGACGGTGCCCGGCGCACCCTCGATCAGGTCGGAGTGCATCGTCTGGATCGAATCGATGATCAGCAGCGCCGGCGGCCGTCCGCTCGACAGGGTCGTCAGGATGTCGCGGGTCGAGGTCGCGGCCGCGAGCTGCACCGGCGCCTCGCCCAGCCCCAGCCGCCGCGCGCGCAGGCGCACCTGGTCCGCCGCCTCCTCGCCGGAGACGTAGGCCACGGGCTTGCCCGTCATCGCGAGCCTGGCCGCGGCCTGGAGCAGCAGCGTCGACTTGCCGATGCCCGGATCGCCGCCGATCAGCGTCGCCGACCCTTCGACGAACCCGCCGCCGAGCGCGCGGTCGAGCTCCGCAATGCCCGTCCCGATCCGCTCAGGCAGCGCCACGTCGGTGTTGAGGTCGCTCAGCCCGATCAGCCGCCCGCCGCCCTGGAGGTTGTGCTTGGCCTGGAACGGCGTGACGACCGACGGCGCTTCTTCAGCGATCGTGTTCCATTCGGAGCAGTCAGCGCACTGGCCCTGCCATCGCGAGGACACCGACCCGCAGGCCTGGCAGACGTAACGTTTGTGCGGCTTCGCCATGCCGCCGATATAGGATCGCCGGAACGGAAAGGGAACTCAGCTCGGGCGGCTCAGACGATCGCGGAGAGCAGCAGCGGCGGCGGCCCGACGTCGAGCAAGGTCACGTCCGCGGGCGTGATCGCCCGGTCGCCCACCGCCGACCAGAAGGCCTCGCTGTCTTCGCGGTGTCGG
>DASVSW010000376.1:0-7249 GCA_036387895.1 Sphingomonas sp. | reverse complement strand
CGGCGACGTCGCCGTCGGCAGCTATCGCCAGTCGCCCTATGTCGTGATCCAGAACGTGGGCGCGTTCCTCGACACGCCCAAGCTGCTCGACAGCGACCATCAGGTGAACGCGCCCGCCGACGCCGAGACCTATCTCCTCCGCGCGCGGGCCTATGCGCGCCAGCTCGACGGCGAGACGGAGCGGCTGGCGATCGACCGGGGGCAGGGGGTGGTGGCGCCCGACTTCCTCCTCGACAAGGCGCTCGGGCAGCTGCGCCTTTCGCGATCCGGGCCGGTGGAGAAATGGAACCTCGTCGCCTCGCTCGCCCGGCGGACCGCGACGATGCCAGGCGGGTACGCCGCCAAGGCCGCGGCGATCGCGCGCGACGAGGTCGCGCCCGCGCTCGACCGGCAGATCGCCGAGCTGGAACGGCATCGCGCGCTCGCCAAGGGCGAGGCGGGCGTGTGGCGGCTGCCGCGCGGCGAGGAATATTATGCCTGGGCGCTGCGCGCGGGGACGACGACGCGGATGACTCCCGACGAGGTCCACCGCATCGGCCGCGACGAGCTGCGCGCGCTGGAGGCGCAGATGGACCCGATCCTCCGTTCGGTCGGCTACGCCAAGGGCACGGTCGGGGCGCGCATGACCGCGCTGGGCGAGGACCCGCGCTTCGGCTTCCCGGACACCGACGCCGGTCGCGAGCAGATCATGGCGTTCATGCGCGGGCGCATCGCCGGCATCCGCGCGATGATGCCGCGCGTGTTCAACACGCTGGTGCGCGGCAACGTCGAGGTGGTCCGCCTGCCGCTGACCGAGGAGCCCGGCGCGCCGGGCGCGTTCGGCGGCGCCGGCAGCATCGACGGCAAGGTGCCGAGCCGCGTCTGGCTGAACCTGCGGACGACGAAGCTCCACACCCGCTACTCGCTGCCGACGCTGGCGTATCACGAGGGTGTTCCGGGCCATGGCTGGCAGGGGGAGTACACCTTCAAGCTGCCGCTGATCCGGACGCTGCTCCAGTTCAACGCGTACACGGAGGGCTGGGCGCTTTATTCGGAGCAGATGGCCGACGAGCTCGGGGTCTACTCGGACAATCCGGTGGAGCGGTTGGGCTACCTCCAGGCGCTGGCGTTCCGGGCGAGCCGACTGGTGGTCGACACGGGCCTCCACTCGAAGCGCTGGACGCGGGCGCAGGCGGTGAAGTGGTTCTCGGAGGCGACGGGGCAGGGCGTCGACGAGCTCCAGGGCGAGGTCGACCGCTATTGCGCCTGGCCCGGCCAGGCGTGCGGGTACAAGGTCGGGCACAGCTACATCAACCGCTTGCGCGACCGCGCGAAGTCGCGGCTCGGCGCCCGGTACGACTGGAAGGCGTTCAACGACGCGGTGGTGGGCGCGGGGGATATGCCGCTGACCGTGCTGGAGCAGCTCGTCGACCGGCACGTGGCGGCGCGAATGGCTTAAATCCCTACCCCTCTCCCGCTTTTGCGGGAGAGGGAAAGACGCGCCACAGGCGCGGCGAGGGGCGTAGTGCGAGCAGCGACATGCCGGGGGCATGTCGCCGCGCGAAGCCGGCCCGCGTGCACGCGGGCCGATGGGCCTGGCCTGGTCGCCGCGCCCCGTTCGGGCCCTCACCCTGGCGCTTCGCGCCTGTCCCTCTCCCGCGAAAGCGGGAGAGGGTCGGGGTTGGCGGACACGCCCGATCACGCCAAAGCCGCCACATGGACCAGAACCTCACCGCCGACCGCCCGACCTTCGTCACGCACCTCGAATGCTCGATGACGGGCGAGCGGTACGAGGCCGACCGCCTTCACGGCCTGTCGCGCGTCGGGCGGCCGTTGCTGGTGCGTTACGACCTCGACGCGGCGGGGCGCTCGGTCGCGCGCGACGAGCTGGAGCGCCGGCCCACCGACCTCTGGCGCTGGCGCGAGCTGCTGCCGGTGCGGCGGACGGAGTCGATCGTGTCCTTGGGCGAGATCGAGACGCCGCTGATTCCGATCCCGCGCTCGGGCGGCGCGAACGTGCTGGTCAAGGACGAGGGCCGGCTGCCGACCGGCTCGTTCAAGGCGCGCGGGCTGGTGATGGCGGTCGCGATGGCGCGCGAGCTGGGCGTCACGCGCATCGCCATGCCGACCAACGGCAACGCGGGCGCCGCGCTCGCGGCCTACGCCACGCGCTGCGGGATCGAGACCACCGTCTTCTGCCCGGAGGAGACGCCGGAGGTGAACGTCCGCGAGATCGCCATGCAGGGCGCCCGCGTCTGGCGGGTGAACGGCCAGATCGACGATTGCGGCGCGATCGTCGGCCGGGGCGCCGCCGAGGGCCGCTGGTTCGACTTCTCGACGTTGAAGGAGCCGTACCGGATCGAGGGCAAGAAGACGATGGGCCTGGAGCTGGCCGCCCAGCTCGGCTGGACGCTGCCTGACGCGATCTTCTACCCCACGGGCGGCGGCACGGGCCTGATCGGCATGTGGAAGGCGTTCGACGAACTGGAGCGATTAGGCTGGATCGGCCCCGAGCGCCCGCGCATGTACGCCGTGCAGGCGTCGGGCTGCGCGCCGATCGTCCGCGCCTTCGAGGCCGGCGCCCAGCATGCCGAGCGCTGGGAAGACGCGGCGACGGTCGCGGCGGGTATCCGCGTGCCGCGCGCGGTGGGCGACTTCCTGATCCTGCGCGCGGTGCGCGAGAGCGGGGGCCGAGCGCTGGCGGTCGGCGACCCCGCGATCCTGCGCGCCGTCGACGACTGCGCGCGCAAGGACGGGCTGCTGCTGTGCCCCGAAGGCGGCGCGACGCTCGCGGCCTACCATCGGGCGCTCGCCGACGGCCTGGTCGACGAGGAGGAGCGCGTGGTGCTGTTCAACTGCGCGACGGGGCTGAAATACCCGATGCCCGAAGCCGCGCGGACGCTCGACCGGCACCAGCCGATCGATTTCGACGCGCTCTGAATCCCTCTCCCGCCGGGAGAGGGAGGGAGCGGCGAAGCCGCGGAAGGGTGAGGGCGACGGATCCGGCGGGGTCTCCGCATCACCCTCGCCCCGCGCTGCTGCGCAGCCTGCCCCTCTCCCGATGGGAGAGGGGATGAAGTCAATCTTTCGGGAAGAAGCGCTCCACGACGTTCGCCGCCAGCCGCGCGGGGCGGAGCGTCCTGGCGTCGAGGCAGCACCAGCTCGACTTGACCTCCGCCAGCACGTCCTCGCCGCGGCGGATAACCGTCTGGTAGAAGGCGCGGGCGCCCTGGACCTTCTCCAAGAAGACGGTGGCGATCACCTCGTCGTCGAGGAAGGTCGGCTTGCGATAGGTGATCTCGTGCTTCAGCGCGACCCAGAGGTGCCCGGCCACGGCGTCGGCGGGCGCGAGGTTGCGCCAGTGGCTGATCACCGCTTCCTGCACCCACTTCAGGTAGCTGGCGTTGTTCACATGACCCATGAAGTCGATGTCGGCGGGATCGATGCCGATGCGATGATCGTGCGGGATGCTGTGTGCCACAGGGCCCATATAGCGACGGCGATCGGCCCGCGCGACCTCTCGATCGACACCTGACCCGTTTCGGTCCGTTGCGCGGGAGGAACAACCGCCACCCCCTCCACGTTCAACCCGCCAGTCCAACAGGAGGATCAAGGATGACCGATTTTCGCGGCGACGGCCCCCGGCGGGTCGATGTAGGACCCGGCACGACCGGGCACGCCCATCACACGGAGAAGCGCGGCGGGGGCATCGGCCGCTGGCTGATGATCCTCTTAGCGCTGCTCGCGATCCTGGCGGCGATCGGCTTCGCGACCGGCTTCTTCCGCGCCGACACCAGCGGCTCGTTGAAGGCGCCGGACGTCGATCTCAGCGTCAAGGGCGGGTCCGTGCCCGACGTCGACGTCGACTCGAAGAACCTCGAGCTGAAGACCGAGACCGAGACGGTCAACGTGACCACGCCGACGCTCGAGGTGACCGAGGGCAAGGACGACAAGGACGGCGCCGACAACAACTGACCACCCGCCCGGCCGGACCTGGTCCGGCCGGGCCACGGGAGCGCCGCCATGGACGCGGTCGAATGGATCGTCCGCGCGGTCGAATGGACCGGGATCGGCATCATCGTCGCGGGCGCGTTCGGATCATTGGGCGTGTTCGCGGCGGACGCGATCCGCCACGGTTTCGGCGAGCGCGTCTACGAACGGTTCCGATCGACGCTCGGCCGCTCCATCCTGCTCGGCCTGGAGTTCCTGGTCGCCGCCGACATCGTCGGCACCGTCGCGATCGAGCCGACGCTTCAAGGGTTGGCGGTGCTCGCCGGCATCGTCCTGATCCGCACCTTCCTCAGCTTCTCGCTCGAAGTCGAGATCGAGGGACGCTGGCCCTGGAAGCAGGGCCGGTCAGCCGGGAGCGAAGGGTAGCAGCGTCTCGTACTGCGCCAGCGCGGGGGCCGCGGCGACCGTCTGGCCCGCGCGCAGTAGGAAGGCGTGGCGGGCGATCTCGGCCTGCTGCTCGATGCCGTAGCGGTTGAAGGGCTGGCCGGGCTTGAGGCTGTAGCCGTACCGGCAGAAGGGATGGCGCGCGAGCGGCAGGATGATCCCGCGCTGATGCTGCCAGACATGGCACATCTCGTGGACGAACAACCCTTGAAGCCCCAGATGCTCCACCGAGAAATCCTCGCGCCAGAGCTCGCCCTTCGGATGGAAGTGGATGCACCCACGCGGGGCCATGACCACGCCCTTTGGCTGGAAGAACGCCCATTTCGTCCGCGACAGCGTCACGCGGCGGTAGTCGATCGCATCGCCGTACACCGACCGGGCGATATCGACCTCGCCGGGGGTGAGCGGGCGGGCGCGGGCGCTCACTCGGGCGCTTCCGCTCCCGCGGCGATGATCGTCGCCTTGCGGTAGATCCGCCGCCCGTCGGCGAAGGTCAGCGTCAGCAGGGTCGTCGTCCCCGGCTTGGCGCGACCGTCGATGTCGTAGAGCATGACGTGCCGGCCGCCGGGCTCGAAGGCCACCTCGCCGCCCGCGGGTATGTCGACCGCGCCGATCGGGCGCATCGACATGTGGCCGCCGCCCGACATGGTCTCGTGCATCTCCGAACGGATGGCGTAGTCGGCGGTGACGCGGATCAGGCGACGCGGCTCGGCGCCCCCCTCGATGGTGAAATAGGCGGCCGCCGGACGGCCGGGAACGGCGGGAAGCCGGACCCAGGCGTCCTCGACCTCGACTTGGCGCGGCCCGCCGCACGCTGCCAGGAGCGCCGCCAGTCCCGAAACGATCCAGCTCCGCCGCAAGTGCCATCCTCCAGCCGTCGACCGGCTTTCGCCTAGTCCGGCCGATAACTTGCGGCAAGCGGACGCCCACCTATATCGCCGCCGTTCACTGGAGGTTGCGCCGCCGTAACGGGGCCAACCCCACGCGTTTACTACTGAGGGGCATACGGACAACCTATGGCAAAAGTGATCGGCATCGACCTCGGCACGACTAACAGCTGCGTCGCGGTGATGGAGGGCGGAAAGCCCAAGGTGATCGAGAACGCGGAGGGCGCGCGCACCACGCCGTCGATCGTCGCGTTCGCCAAGGACGGGGAGCGGCTGATCGGCCAGCCGGCCAAGCGCCAGGCGGTCACCAACCCGGACAACACCGTCTTCGCGGTGAAGCGCCTGATCGGCCGTCGCTTCGACGACCCCGTGACCAAGAAGGACACCGAGCTGGTGCCCTACAAGATCTCGCGCGGGCCCAACGGCGACGCGTGGGTCAGCGCCGGCGGCAAGGACTACAGCCCGTCGCAGATCAGCGCCTTTACGCTTCAGAAGATGAAGGAGACGGCGGAGTCGTACCTGGGCGAGACCGTGACCCAGGCGGTGATCACCGTTCCCGCCTATTTCAACGACGCCCAGCGCCAGGCGACCAAAGACGCCGGCCAGATCGCAGGGTTGGAGGTGCTGCGCATCATCAACGAGCCGACGGCGGCGGCGCTGGCCTACGGCCTCGAGAAGCAGGACGGCAAGACGATCGCGGTCTACGACCTCGGCGGCGGCACGTTCGACATCTCGATCCTCGAGATCGGCGACGGCGTGTTCGAGGTGAAGGCCACCAACGGCGACACCTTCCTGGGCGGCGAGGACTTCGACAACAAGATCGTCGAGTATCTGGCCGAGGGCTTCAAGAAGGACGAGGGCATCGACCTCGCCAAGGACAAGCTCGCGCTCCAGCGCCTGAAGGAAGCGGCCGAGAAGGCGAAGATCGAGCTGTCCTCGGCGCAGACGACCGAGGTCAACCTCCCCTTCATCACCGCCGACCAGAACGGGCCGAAGCACCTCGTCCGGTCGATCACGCGCGCCGACCTGGAGCGGCTGGTCGAGGACCTGATCAAGCGGACGCTGGAGCCGTGCCGCAAGGCGCTGGCCGACGCGGGCGTGAAGTCGGACGACATCTCGGAGGTCGTGCTGGTGGGCGGCATGACCCGCATGCCGCGCGTCCGCGAGGTCGTGAAGGGCTTCTTCGGCAAGGACCCGCACACGGGCGTCAACCCGGACGAGGTCGTGGCCATGGGCGCCGCGATTCAGGCGGGCGTGCTGCAGGGCGACGTCAAGGACGTGCTGCTGCTCGACGTGACGCCGCTGTCGCTCGGCATCGAGACGCTGGGCGGCGTGTTCACGCGGATGATCGACCGCAACACGACCATCCCGACCAAGAAGTCGCAGACCTATTCGACCGCCGAGGACAACCAGGGGGCCGTGACGATCCGCGTCTTCCAGGGCGAGCGCGAGATGGCGGCCGACAACAAGATGCTGGGCCAGTTCGACCTGGTCGGCATCCCGCCCGCACCCCGCGGCGTGCCGCAGATCGAGGTCACCTTCGACATCGACGCCAACGGCATCGTCAACGTGTCCGCCAAGGACAAGGGGACGGGCAAGGAGCAGCAGATCCGCATCCAGGCGTCGGGCGGCTTGAGCGACAACGACATCGACCAGATGGTCCGCGACGCCGAGCGCTTCGCCGAGGAGGACAAGAAGCGCCGCGCCGCGGCCGAGGCGAAGAACAACGCCGAATCGCTGATCCACACGACCGAGCGCCAGCTGGCGGACAACGGCGACAAGATCGACGCGTCGCTCCGCGGCGAGATCGAGGCGGCGATCGCCGAGGCGAAGTCCGCGGTCGAGGCGAACGACGCCGACCGGATGACCGAGAAGAGCCAAGCGCTGGCGCAGGTGGCGATGAAGATGGGCCAGGCGATCTACGAGAAGCAGGCCCAGGCCGACGCTTCCCCGGCGCAAGGGTCCGAGGCCGGAGCCGGCGAAGAGGT
>DASVSW010000375.1:0-2326 GCA_036387895.1 Sphingomonas sp. | reverse complement strand
CCATGCAGATGAAATAGGCGGTGTAGAGCAGCCCCGCCGTCAGGCAGAGGAGATCGCCCGCCAGGTTCTCCGGATCGAGGCTGTAGGAGCGGCCCATCAGGAGGACGCCTCCCGCCAGCGCCAGCCCCAACGCCAGGCCTTGCGCGCGGGTCGGCCAGGCGCGCGCGACGAGGAAGCCGTAGATCGGGAACATCAGCGTCGCGCAGTTGCCGAGCAGCGTCGCGTTGGCGAGCGTGGTCCGGACGATCCCCAGATGCCAGGCGGCCAGATCCGCCGCGAAGCACACGCCGCCCGCCGCCAGCACCCACGCCAGCGACGGCCGCATCGCGCCGGGCCGCGCGCCCGATCCCCAGGCGAGCGCCACGAGCAGGGGCGCCGCCAGCGCGATCCGCCAGAAGGCGGACGCCACCGGCCCGACGCCGCCCTGCGCGTCGGCGAGCCTGACGAACCACGGCCCGAACGCGAGCGCGACGTTGGCGACGACCACGGCGACGAAGGGAAGCGCGCTTGAGCGCTCGGTAGTTTTCGTTGTGCGCGCTGCGGATCGCATGGCGCGCCATAGCGCCCTATGTCGCGGGCCTACAGACCCCAAAGGGAGCGGGACATGCCCAGCCTTTTCGACCCCATCCGCATCGGCGCGATCGACGCGCCCAATCGCATCCTCATGGCCCCGCTGACGCGCGGCCGCGCGACGCGCGAGCACGTGCCGACGCCGTTGATGGCCGAATACTACGCCCAGCGCGCGAGCGCCGGGCTGATCATCTCGGAGGCGACGGGGATCAGCCGCGAAGGGCTGGGCTGGCCCTACGCCCCGGGCCTCTGGACCGACGAGCAGGCGGAAGCCTGGGTCCCCGTCGTCGAGGCGGTCCACAAGGCCGGCGGGCGCATCGTGGCGCAGCTCTGGCACATGGGCCGCCAGGTCCACTCCTCGGTGATCGGCGGCCAGCCGGTCTCGGCGTCCGCGACGATCAGCCCGGGCAAGGTCCACACCTATGACGGCCGGCAGGAGTTCGAGACCGCGCGTCCGCTCGACGCGTTCGAGATCCCGCGGGTGATCGAGGACTACGCCCGCGCGACGCGGAACGCGATCGCGGCCGGGTTCGACGGCGTCCAGATCCACGCGGCCAACGGTTATCTGATCGACCAATTCCTGCGCAACGGCTCCAACCACCGCACCGACGCCTATGGCGGTCCGCCGGAGAACCGCGTCCGCCTGCTCCGTGAGGTAGCCGAGCGCGTGGCGTCGATCGCCGGCCCGGAGCGCACGGGCGTGCGCCTGTCGCCCAATGGCGAGAGCCAGGGCGTCGACGACACCGATCCCGCCTCCGTCTTCGTCCCCGCCGCCCGCGCGCTGGACGAGATCGGCGTGGCGTTCCTCGAGCTGCGCGAGCCGGGGCCGGACGGCACCTTCGGCCGGACGGACGTGCCCAAGCTCAACCCGCTGCTCCGCGAAGCTTATAGCGGCGTGCTGGTGCTCAACTCGGACTACACCGACGGACAAGGCCAGGCCGCGCTCGACGCCGGCGCCGCGGACGCGATCGCCTATGGCCGCCCCTTTATCGGCAACCCCGACCTCGTCGACCGCTTCCGCGCGAAGCTGCCGCTCGCGGCGGACGACATGAAGACCTGGTACAGCCAGGGGCCGGAGGGGTATGTCGACTATCCGGCGTACCGGGCGGAAGCGGCCGAGTAGCCCGTATACCCCTCTCCCCTCGGGAGAGGGGCAAGCCGCGAAGCGGCGCGGGGTGAGGGTGAGCGCCTGACACCGGCCCCGTCACCCTCACCCTTCCGCCCTGCCGCGCAGGGCTCCCTCCCTCTCCCGATGGGAGAGGGACGTCAGGCGAACCGCTCGCGCAATTTCAGTATCGCCAGCGCCGCGTCGGCCGCGCCGCCGCCCTTGTCCAGGCGCGCGGGGTCGGCGCGGGCGAGCGCCTGGGCTTCGTTCTCGACGGTCAGGACGCCGTTGCCGATCGCCAGACCGTCCATGGTCAGCGCCATGATCCCGCGCGCGCTCTCGTTGGCGACGACCTCGAAATGATAGGTCTCGCCGCGGATGATCACGCCCAGCGCGACATAGGCGTCGTAGCGGCCGGTCTCGGCGGCCATCGCCATCGCGCCGGGGATCTCGAGCGCGCCGGGAACGGTGACCGTCTCGTGGGAGTGCCCCCCCGCCTCGATCGCGCCGCGCGCGCCGGCGAGGAGGAGGTCGTTCAGATGGTCGTAGAAGCGCGCTTCGACGATGAGGACGCGTGCCATTCGTTTCCTTTCACTTCGTCATGCCGAACTCGCTTCAGCATCCATGGTGGTGCGCACGACTCCGGCTTGG
>DASVSW010000374.1:0-6693 GCA_036387895.1 Sphingomonas sp. | reverse complement strand
GCCGCATCGTCGTGCAGGTGCCCGGCCTCGAGAACCCGGACGCGCTGAAGGCGCTGCTCGGCCGTACCGCCAGGCTCGAGTTCAAGCTGGTCGACCTCGCCGCCGACCCGGCGCAGCTCGCGCAGGGCCGCCCGCCCGTCGGCAGCCAGCTGTTGCGCTACGCCGAGGGCGGCGCGCCCATCGCGGTGAAGCGCCAGACGATCATAACCGGCGACCAGCTGGCCGACGCGCGCCAGGCTTATGACCAGCAGACGGGCGAGCCGAACGTCACCATCAACTTCAACGGCGAGGGCGGCCGCCGCTTCGCCCGGGTGACGCGCGAGAACGTCGGCAAGCCCTTCGCGATCATCGTCGACGAGCAGGTCATCTCCGCGCCCAACATCAACGAGCCGATCCTGGGCGGCACCGCGCAGGTCTCCGGATCCTTCACCGTCGAGAGCGCCAACCAGCTCGCCATCGCGCTGCGTTCGGGCAAGCTGCCGGTCGCGCTGCGCGTCGTCGAGGAGCGCACCGTCGGCCCCGATCTCGGCGCCGATTCGATCCGGGCGGGCGTCATCGCCTGCGTCGTCGCGACGCTCCTCGTCATGGCGTTCATGGTCGTGACCTATGGCGGCTTCGGCGCGTTCGCCTGCATCGCGCTGGTGCTGAACGTCGTGATGATCGTGGCGCTGATGGCGTTGTTCAACTCGACGCTGACGTTGCCGGGCCTCGCCGGCTTCGTGCTGACGGTGGGCGCTGCGGTCGACGCCAACGTGCTGATCAACGAGCGCATCCGCGAGGAGCAGCGGCGCGGGCGCAAGCTGGCGGACGCGATTTCGCACGGCTTCACCGAGGCTTCCACGGCGATCTTCGACGCCAACGTTACCAACGTCATCGCGGGCGCGCTGATGTTCTGGTTCGGGTCGGGGCCGATCCGCGGCTTCGCCGTGGTGTTGATGATCGGCATCGTCACCTCCTATTTCACCTCCGTCACCGTGGTCCGCCTGTTGGTGGCGCGCTGGTTCCGCCGGGCCCGCCCGCGCGAACTGGTGCTCTGAGAAGGATTCACCGCACCATGTTGCGCCCCCTCATCAAGCTGGTCCCCGACACCACCAACATCGACTTCCTGCGCGGACGCTGGATCGCGATCATCCTGTCGATCGTGCTGGTGGGGTCGTCGCTCGCGCTGATCGCGACGCGGGGGCTGAACCTGGGCGTCGACTTCGTCGGCGGGCAGCAGGTTCAGGCGACCTTCGGCCGCGTGCCCGACCTCGGGCAGCTCCGCCAGGCGGTGGGCGGCCTCGGGCTCGGCGAGCCGACGATCCAGCAGTTCGGCAAGCCCAACGAGATCGCGGTCCGCATGCCGCGCCCGCCCGCCGGCGTCGACGAGGCGGCCGCCGCCAAGCGCGTGCAGGAAGCGATGCGGCGGGTGGACCCGCAGGTCCGCTTCGACAACGTCGAGACCGTGTCCGGCCAGGTCAGCCAGGAGCTGGCGTGGGACGGCGCGCTGGCGCTGGCGCTCGCGATGGCGGGGATCGCGGCGTACATCTGGTTCCGCTTCGAATGGCAGTTCGGGGTCGGCGCGCTGGTCAGCCTCCTGCACGACATGATCATCGTGATCGGCTTTTATTCGCTGACGCAGATCGAGGTGGGGCTGAACTTCATCGCCGCCTTGCTGACGCTGATCGGCTATTCGCTGAACGACACGGTGGTCGTGTACGACCGCATCCGCGAGAATCTCCGCCGGTACCGCAAGATGGAGATCGAGCCGCTCCTCAACCTGTCGGTCAACGAGACGCTGAGCCGCACCATCGCGACCAACGGCTCCGTGCTGCTCGCGGTGCTGGCGCTGGTGCTGATCGGGCCGGAGACGATCTATCCGCTGACCATCGGCATCCTGGTGGGCGTGATCGTCGGCACCTATTCGTCGATCTACGTCGCGCGCTTCGTGCTGGTGCCGCTGGGCGTGGGGCCGAACAGCTTCCTGCCGACCGCCCCCGTCACGGGCGCCGCCGCGAACGCCGAGCGGGTGGCGCCCCGGACGTGAGGATGGACCGCGCCTCGGACGCCGCAGGGCCGATCGTCACGGCGATCGGGCCGCGGGGATTCAAGGTCGGCGAGGAGCATCATCCGGCGCTGCTGATGACCGTCGACCGCGCGGAGGCGTGGACGCCGCCGCCGCTCGCCGAGCTGTCCGTCCGCGACTTGGCACTGCTGATCGAGTCGGGGCCGGAGTTCATCCTGCTCGGATCCGGCGCTACGCTGGTGCGCCCGTCGGCTGCGCTGGTGCGCGAGCTGGACGCGGCGGGGCTGGGCGTCGAGCCGATGGACAGCCGGGCGGCGGTGCGCGCCTGGGGCGTGCTGCGCGGCGAGGGCCGGCGGATCGCGGCGGCGATCTACCCGCTGGGCTGACCCGCCCCTTCCGTTTCGCGCGCGTACCGGTCTAGTCTGCCCGTCCGAACGGACAGGGAGGCGTGGATGATAGTGACGGCGTTGATGCTGGCGGCGCAGGCGGCGGGGACCGCGGCGCCCGACTACGCGCAGGACGCGAATTGGCTGTGCCGCCCCGGGCGGGCCGACGCCTGCGCCGCGCCGCAGGACGCGACGTTGGTCGCCGGCGGCAAGGCGCGTCCGCGGGTCGAGCGGTTCCGCGCGGCCAAGGCGCCGCAGTTCGACTGCTTCTACGTCTACCCGACCGTCTCGCTCGACCCGGGCGCGAACAGCGACATGACCGCCGGCGCGGAGGAGCGGCAGGTCGCGGCGGTGCAGGCGGCGCGGTTCGCGGAAAAATGCCGGGTGTTCGCGCCGATGTACCGGCAGGTCACGCTGACCGCGCTCCGCGCCATGATGCTGGGGCAGCCCAATCCGGGCGACGGCGCGCTCGCCTACGCCGACGTGGTGGCGGCGTGGCGCGCCTACCGCGCGCGCGACAATGGCGGGCGGGGCGTGGTGCTGATCGGGCACAGCCAGGGCGCGCGGCTGCTGAAGGAGCTGCTGGCGCGCGAGATCGAGGGGTCGGAGGCGCGGCGGAACATCGTGTCCGCGATGCTGATCGGCACCAACGTGCTGGTGCCGCAAGGCCGCGACGTCGGCGGCGACCTGAAGCGCATGCCGCTCTGCCGGAGCGGCGATCAATATGGCTGCGTCGTGAGCTACGTGACCTTCCGCCGCGACGCGCCGCCGCCCGCGGGCGGACGCTTCGGCCGGGCGGGCCAGCCGGGGATGCAGGTCGCCTGCACCAATCCGGCGGCGCTGGAGGGCGGTGCCGCGCCCACCGACGCGGTCTTCCCGGCGCAGGGGATGGGCCAGAACGCGACCCCCTTCCCCGCCTGGACGAGCGCCGGCGCGGTCTCGACGCCCTTCGTCCGCACGCCGGGCCTGTTGACGGCGGAGTGCGCGTCGGCGGGCGACGCGGGCTATCTGGCCGTGTCCACGAACGCCGACCCCGGCGATCCGCGGATGGACGCGATCGGCGGCGACGTCGCCGTGGGCGGGCGCGTGCTGCCCGACTGGGGGCTGCATCTCGTCGACATGAACGTCGCGATGGGCGACCTGGTCGCGCTGGCGGAGCGTCAGGCCGCGGCGTGGCGCGGCACGCCCTTGCCGAAGCGGCGCACCAGGTCGGCCAGGTGATCGCGTAGCACCAGCGCGTTCGCTTCCCAGGTGAAGTCGCGGACCGTCGCGCGCACCTGATCAGGCGCGGAAGGGTCGTCGAGCAACGCCTTGATCGCATGCGCGAACGCGGCGGGCTCGGGCGCGACGATGCGGCCGGCGACGGGCGAGGTCACCACCTCGCGCGCGCCGCCCGCGTCGGTGATCACGATCGGCGTCCCGCTGCTGAGCGCCTCGACCCAGGCGTTGGCCAGCCCTTCGGACGCGGAGGCGAGCGCCATCACGTCGGCGGCGGCGAGGAGGCGCGGGAGCTCCGCATGCGGCACCGAGCCGAGCAGGCGGACGCGGTCGGCGACGCCGGTCCCGGCGGCGAGCGCTTCGAGCCGGGCGCGCTCCGGCCCCTCGCCCGCGATCATCAGCGTCGCGCCGGGCAGCGAGGCGAGCGCGCGGACGACGACTTCATGTCCTTTGCGCGGGATCAGCGCGCCGGTGGAGACGATCAGCGGGCCGGCGACGCCCAGCGCCGCCTTCAGCGCGGCGCGGTCGCCGGGCGCGAACCGGTCCTGGTCGACGCCGGTATGGTGCACCCGGATGCGCTCGGCCGGCATCCCGAGCGCGATCATGTCGTCGCGCATCGCCGCTGACACGGCGAGCAGACCATCGGCGGCGCGGCCGGCCCGGACCACCTGACGCGCGGTGGCGCGCGCGCGTCCCCAGTGATGGATGTCGGCGCCCCGCGCCTTGATCGAGACGGGCAATCTATGTCGGCGCTGCGACATCATCGCCGCGACTCCGTCAGGAAAGAAGAAGGACGCGTCGATGACCTGAGGCGCATGCATCTTCTGGATCCACGGCAGGAGATTGGCGACAACGAAGGAAAGCGCTGGCGCGTGCCAACGTCCGCCGGTCAGAGGAAGCGCGACGAATCGCGGGCGATACACCGTCAGCCCCTTCCAGACCTCCCGCGTCGGCACCTCTCGAAGCGCATCGTAGCGGTTCAGTCGGTCGAACGGCGGAGGCGGCAGCCCGATCGGCGCGACCACGGTCACCGCCGTGTCGGGTATCGCGGCGAGCGCCCGCGTCTGCCGCTCGACGAAGACGCCGAAGTTCGGGCGCGTCGCGTCTGGGAAGAGCGTGGAGAGGGTGAGGACGCGGAGCATCGACGCCGCTTTACCCGGCCCGTGTTACCAAGCCCTCTCCCGCTTTCGCAGGAGAGGGTCAGTCCAGGCGGCTCGCGCCGGCGTAGGCGAACAGCAGGTCGGCGTCCTCGCCCGCCGTCACCTGCTCCGAACCGGTGATCGTCACGCACTCGCCCGTCCGGAAGGCGACGCCCGCCACCTCGCCTTCGCCCGCGATCGGGACGAGCCAGCCGGTGCCGCCCTCGGCCAGCGACGCCTCGCGACCGCCGCGCCAGCGCTCGAGGACGAACTTCGGCCCTTCCACCAGGATCGTGCGGCCCGGCTCGACCTCGCCGGGCGACGCGATCGGTTCGTAGGGCCTGGGATTGGAGACCGCGACTCCGTCGTCGAGGTGCAGCTCGCGCGGGCGGCCGTAGTCGTACAGGCGATAGGTCGTCTCGGAGTTCTGCTGCACCTCGATCAGCGTGATCCCCGCCCCGATCGCGTGGATCGTGCCGCTGGCCGAATAGAGGAAGTCGCCCGGCTTCACCGGCTTCCAGTCGAGCATGGCCTCGATCGACCCGTCCAGCGCCGCGCGGCGGAGCGCGTCGGCGTCGACCGGCTCCAGCGTGCCGAGCGCGATCGTCGAGTCCGGCTCGGCGTCGAGGACCAGCCAGCATTCGTCCTTGCCGCGCGGCAGTCCGCGCGCCTGCGCTTGGCCGTCGTCGGGATGGACCTGGACCGACAGCTTCTCGGCGGTGAACAGGTATTTGACGAGCAGGTCGGGGGCGCTGTTCCCCGGTTCCTGGAACCACACCTCGCCCACCGGCGCGCCGTCCGGGGCGGGATCGGGGAAGCCCGGGAACAGGCTGTGGCGTCCCCAGGGCTTCTCCACGCGATGGGTCTTCAGCTTCACGGCGGGCATTCGATTTCACTCCGGTCCGGCCGCGGCGCTTACATCGGCCCGGCGCACGGGGCTAGAACGGCTTCGCACCATTCGTTAAAGACGGACCCCGATGCGTACCTTCCAGTCCAAGACTCTGTCGCTCGCCTTGATCGCGGCGGCCTCCCTCCCCATCGCCGGTTGCGCGGGAGCCGGCGGCGGCACGCGCGCCGACGTGCCCTATGTCGCGCGCGACGTCGGCACGCTCTACTCCACGGCGCGGACGCGGCTCGACCGCGGTTCGTACAAGGAGGCGGCGGCGCTGTTCGACGAGGTCGAGCGCCAGCACCCCTATTCGGTCTGGGCGCGCCGCGCGCAGCTGATGAGCGCGTTCAGCTATTACCTCGCGAACGACTACACCCAGGCGATCCAGTCGGCGCAGCGCTTCCTGTCGGTGCACCCCGGCAACCGCGACGCGCCCTACGCCTATTACCTCATCGCGCTCTGCTATTACGAGCAGATCAGCGACGTGACGCGCGACCAGAAGATCTCGCGCCAGGCGCTGGACGCGCTGGGCGAGCTGACGCGGCGCTATCCCCAGTCGCGCTACGCCGCAGACGCACGGCTCAAGGTCGACCTGGTCAATGACCATCTCGCGGGCAAGGAGATGGAGGTCGGCCGCTTCTACGCGAACCGCCGCCAGTGGCTCGCCGCGGCCGGGCGTTTCCGCCGCGTGATCGACGAGTATCAGCAGACGACCCACACGCCCGAGGCGCTGATGCGCCTGACCGAGGCGTATCTGGCGCTCGGCGTCCGCGCCGAGGCGCAGAAGTCCGCCGCCGTGCTGGGCGCGAACTACGGCGGCACCGACTGGTACGAGCGCGCCTACGCGCTGATGCGCGAATATCCCGCCACCCCCATCGCGCCGCTCCCGCCCGGCGCGCCCATCGTGGCGCAGAACGCGCGCGGCACGACGGGCAACGTCGCCATGCCGGGCGAGCCGTCCGGGACCGGCGGGGCGACGCCGACGCCCGACGCGACGGAGACCGGCGGCGGCGCGGGGTCGACCGATCCGGCGGGCACCGGCGGAGCCGCGAGCGG
>DASVSW010000373.1:0-6221 GCA_036387895.1 Sphingomonas sp. | reverse complement strand
GACGGGCAGGGCGATTTCGACGGCGCGGTGGCCGCATTCGTCCGCGACCTGTGGCGCGCGCTGGGCGCCACCGCCGCGCCGTCGGAGGCGACCTCGTCGCTGTCGCTCCGCCCCATCGACCTGGCCGAGGTCCGCGCCCAGGCGCTGCCCGAACACGCCCAGCGCCTCGAGATCGTCCGCAACGACGAGCTGGTGACGCCCGCCGCACCCGGCCTGTGGGACTTCGCGCAGGAACCGCCCCGCCCGTCCACGCGCCTCGTCACCGTCCGGCTTCCCGCCGGCCAGAGCTACCACACCGGCGATCACGTCGCCGTCTACGCCCGCAACCGCCCCGACCTCGTCGAGCGCGCGATCGCGCGGCTCGGCCTCGACGGCGCGGCGCAGCTCCGCGTCGAAGGGCAGGGGGGCCGGTTCAAGCACCTGCCGCTGGGGCAGACGGTGACGATCCGCCAGCTCCTGACCGACTTCGTCGAACTGTCCGAAACGCTGCCCCGCCGCGCGCTGGCCGTCGTGGCCGAGCATAGCCGCTGCCCCGACATCAAGCAGCGGCTCGCGGCGCTGGAGGCTGCTTACGACGAGGAGGTCGCGGCCAAGCGCCTGACGCTCCTCGACCTGCTAGACGCCCACCCCGCGGCCGAGCTGACGCTCGACGCCTTCGTCGAGCTGTCGCCGGCCATCGCCCCGCGCTTCTACTCGATCGCGTCCAGCCCGCTCGTCTCGCCCGACGCCGCCGACCTCATCGTCGGCACGATCGCGGCGCCCGCCTGGTCGGGCCTGGGCGAGCATCGCGGGTTCGCCAGCGGCTACATGGCCGGCAAGCAGCCCGGCGACACCGTTTACGGCTACGTCCGCCGTCCCAACCCGCCCTTCGCGCCTCCGGCGGACGCGTCGCTGCCGACGATCCTGATCGGCCCCGGCACCGGTTTCGCGCCCTTGCGCGGTTTCTTACAGGAACGCGAGGCAGCGCGCGACCGGGGCGAGCAGGTGGGCCGCAACCTCCTCTTCTTCGGCTGCCGCCACCCAGACCACGACTGGATCTGCCGCCCGGCGATGGAGCGCTGGCGCGACTTGGGCCTCGCCGAGCTCCACCTCGCCTTCTCCGCCGTCCTCCAGCACCCCTGGCGCTACGTCCAGGACGCGCTCTGGGCCGAACAGGAGCGCGTCTGGGCAGCACTTGAGGCCGGCGCGCACGTCTATCTCTGCGGCGACGGCAAGCACATGGCCCCCGCCGTCCGCGACACGCTGATCCGCATCTGGATGCAACAGGTCGGCGGCGAGCACGCCCAAGGCTCCGAATGGCTCAACGCCCTGATCGAGGACGGCCGCTTCCACCAGGACGTGTTCGGCTTCGGGAAGTGAGGGATCGGGTCCGTTCGATCTGAGCCGAGCGGGAAGGAGCCCAGTTCATCGGGCGAGGTTGCGTAAGGCGCCGCCGGAATCCGACCAGGCCGGCTCGGGCTGGATAATCGTCCAGCGGCCATATAGTCGGAGCGCCGACGACGGTTCACGAGGGCCGCTCGACCCTTGATGGGGATCTCGATTGCGCGACTTGGACGAGGAAGCCCGGATCATCGGCGAGCTGTCGCGCGCGGACGCCGGCACCGACCCGTTCGCGGCCGCCGTGCGTGCGACGCGCATGCCGATGCTGATCACCGATCCGCAACAGCCCGACAACCCCATCGTCTTCGCCAACGCCGCGTTCGCCAGGCTGACCGGTTTCGAGCGCCACGAGATCGTCGGCCGCAACTGCCGCTTCCTGCAAGGCCCGGAAACGAACGGCGAGGAGGTCGCGCGTCTCCGTACTGCGATCGCCGAGCGTAGGCCGGTCGAATTGGAGCTGCTGAACTACCGGAAGGATGGGTCGCGCTTCTGGAACCGGCTGCTCGTCTCGCCCGTGTTCGATCAGGACGGCGCGCTGACCTACTTCTTTGCCTCCCAGTTCGACGTCACGCTCGAACGGGAGCGGCTCGCCCGGTTGGAGCAGGCCCGCACCACGCTCGAAGGGGAGATCGAGAAGCGGAACGCGGATCTCCAGGCGAGCGAGCAACGGCTTCGCTTCGCTCTGAAGGCTGGACGCTTGGGGTCGTGGAACCTCGATCTCGGCAGCGGTCGCCTGATCGTGTCCGACGGATTCAAGGAGATCTTCGGCCTTCCCCAATCCGAGGTGGTCACCCGCGAACTCCTGCAACGGGCCGTGCATCCCGAGGATCGCGCGCTACGCGAGGCGGTCGTCGAAGAAGCGATCAGGACCGGGAACGATTACGATACCGACTTCCGGATCAGAACGCCGGCAGGCGAGGAGCGCTGGCTCCAGGTTCGCGGACAGGCGTTCCTCCGGGCCGACGGGACCCCGCTGTCCGTCGTGGGCGTGGCGCAGGACATCACGGACCGGAAGCGCGGAGAGGAGCACCGGGCCCTGCTCGCCAACGAGCTCAGCCACCGCGTGAAGAACATGCTCGCGACGTTACAGGCCATCATCGCGCAGACGCTCCGCCGGGCCGAGTCCCTGGAGGGAGCTGGAGTCACGCTCGGCGCGCGCATCCAGGCGATGGCCGCCGCGACCGATCTCCTCGTGAACGCCCGCTGGGAGACGGCGGGCATCCACGACCTGCTCCGCCGTACGCTGGACCCGTTCGGCATCGACGATCCGGCGCGTTTCGTGCTCGGCGGCCCCGAGGTCCAGCTGCCGCCGCGCATCGCCGTCGCGCTCGCCTTGGGGCTGCACGAGCTCGCCACCAATGCGGCGAAGTACGGCGCGCTCTCCACATCGGGGGGACGGGTTCACGTGCAATGGGAGGTCGTCGATGGCGAAAGGCCGCAACGGATCCGCGTGACCTGGACGGAGACGGGCGGTCCGCCTGTGGTTCCGCCGAGCCGCGCCGGGTTCGGCACCCGCCTGATCGAGCGCGTTCTCGCGCAAGAGGTCGGAGGAACGGCCAAGATCGATTATCGCGAGACCGGCGTCGTCTTCACCGTCGACGCTCCGTTGCCGGACCCGGCGGAGGCGGTGGGGAGCTGAACGCGTCCGCACCTTGCGGCAGGTGAAGGGTAGGCTCCCCTCCGATGCTCGCCTGGCCCGCTTGAGAACGTCGCCGGTGCTCGGCATTCAACGGATCGGCCTTTACGATACGAAAAACCGCTGTCCTACATTCCCCGACTTGTGGCCTACCCTGTCGGATGGGCGAACGTTTCCACCATCGGCGACAGCGGCATCCGAGCCACTGTTCTGTCAGCGACCGAAACTCCGCGACACTATGGTCGAGGTGCTGGCGCGGTTCGGACGCTCCGCGGTTGCGCGCCAGTCGCGTCAACGCCGTGCCCCAGTCGCCTACCTGTCGCGCGGGTGTCGCGTCGCCGTCGCTGCGGCGACGCATCCGTGCCGCTTCCCGGGCGCGTCCCGGACGCTTCGCAGGCGCGAAAGCCTCGGACCACGGTTCACGCCTCCACTTCCTCAACTTCGCGCCCGCTATCGAGCCGCAGGGGGACGAACGACCTCCGACCGACCGCACCCTCGCCCTTGCAGGAGGGCTGGGGCCGGTCCATCGTCCGGCCCACATAAGAGCCGCGACTAGGAGAGGGCCATGCAGCAACTGTCCGCGATGGACGCGTCGTTCGTCTATCTGGAGACCCCGCACACGCCGATGCACATCGGCTCCGTCGGCGTCTACGATCCGGCGACCGCGCCCGGCGGCTTCGTGCGGTTCAAGGACATCCTCGCCTTCATCCAGTCGCGCCTCGGCGGGGCGCGCTCGTTCCGCCAGCGGCTGGTGCGCGTGCCTTTCGACCTCGACCATCCCTATTGGATCGAGGATCCCGAGTTCGACATCGAATACCATGTCCGCCACATCGCGTTGCCCAAGCCCGGCGACTGGCGGCAGCTCTGCATCCAGGTGGCGCGCCTCCACGCGCGGCCCATGGACCTGACCAAGCCCTTGTGGGAGTTCACGATCGTCGAAGGGCTCGACAACGTCGAGGGCCTGCCGCCGGGCTGCTTCGCGCTGGTGTCCAAAGTCCACCACGCCGCCATCGACGGGATGTCGGGCGTGGAGATGTCGGCGGCGATCCACGACCTCGACGCGAACATGACGCCCCGCGCCGGCGAGGCGGACGGCTGGCGGCCGGAGAACATGCCGCACGTCGCCGACCTCCTGATGCGCTCCTATTTCAACTCGCTGGCCCAGCCGATGCGCGTGATGGAGACGATCGGCCGCTCGCTGCCCGGCATGGCCAAGCTCGGAAGCCAGGTCGGCAAGGGCGACGTCTCGATCCGGAACGCCCGGCCCGCGCCCAAGACGCGCTTCAACGGCAAGGTGTCGGCGCACCGCGTCTGGGACGCCGTGCCGTTCAAGCTGGCCGAGATCCGGGCGGTGAAGGACGCGGTGCCCGACGCCACGGTCAACGACGTCATCCTCGCCGTGGTCGGCGGGGCGCTCCGCCGGTACCTGAAAGGCCGCGACGAGCTCCCGCGTGACACGCTGACCGCCATGGCGCCGATTTCGGTCCGGGGAGACGGCGACAAGGGCGCGCTCGGCAACCTCGTCTCGGCCATGGTGGTGGGGCTGGGGACGCAGATCGAGGACGACCTCGAACGGCTCCGCTTCGTCCATGACGAGGCGATCAATTCGAAGGCGCTGACCAACGCCGTGGGCGCCAAGAACCTGTCGGATTATTCCAAGCTGATGCCCAGCGCGTTGGCAGGGCTGGGGGCCAGGCTCTACTCGCGGATCGGCGCGGCGAACGCGCATTCGCCGGTGTTCAACTGCGTCGTCACCAACGTGCCGGGCTCGCGCGTGCCGCTCTACTTCGCCGGCGCGCGGATGGTGGCGATGTACGGGACGGGGCCGATCTTCGACGGCATGGGGCTGATCAACACCATCTACAGCTACGGGCCGACCATCGCGATCTCGTTCACCGCCGACCGCGACGCGATGCCCGATCCCGCGGCCTACGCCGACGCGCTGCGCGAGACCTTCGCCGCGATGCAGGGCGCCGCCGCGAAACCAAGCGCGCCGCCGCCTGTTGGGGCGGACGGGGACCGGCCGATGATCGCGCCGCAACCTGCGGATCGTTGAGGAGGAACATGATGGCAGACGAGAACGGCAACGCCGGATCCCAGGCGGACGCGACCGCCCGCGAGGCGGCGGGCGCGGCCGGCCAGGACGCCGCCGACCGGATGCGCGACGGCGCGGCGCGCGCGACCCAGGCCTTCACCCAGGCCGGGGCGGCGATGCGCCAGGGCGGCCAGAAGGCGATGGAGAACGGCTCGCAGATCAGCCTGAAGATGATCGACCAGGCCGAGAGCAACGCCCGCGAGGCGTTCGAGGCGATGCGCCGCGCCGCCCAGGCCAAGGACCTGTCGGAGGTGATGCGCGTCCAGAGCGATTACCTGCGCGACCAGGGCAGCCGCTCGATGGCCCAGGCCCGCGAGATCAGCGAGCTGATCATGCAGTTCGGCCGCGACTCGGTCGGCGCGATGCGCGGCGGGTCCGGCGGCTCGGGTCAGTCCTGACGTGACCGCCCTCTCCCGCGACAGCGGGAGAGGGTCCGGGCGTCACGCGTGCCCGACGTGCGGGTAGATCCAGCTCTTCAGCCCGGTCGGGCGGAAGGGCGTCCAATGGTCCTCCGGCTGCGCCAGCCGGTCGGCCACGGCGTATAGCGCCGCCGGATTGACGCCCAGGCCGCAATGGCTGCCATGGACCTCGATGTTGTCGGTCGTGCCGCACTCGGGCTCGCGGCAGTTCTGCCAGGCGACGACGCCGTCCTCGCGGCTGTAGATGGCGGTGGACGGGACGGGCGGGGCCGTCATGCCCTCCTCGATCATGCCGCGGGTGTACTTGTCCTCGACCTGGTCGCCGCTCATGAACTCGTAGAGCCGCCACACGGTCGTGGCCTTGGGCGATCCGGCGAAGGGCGACCCCAGCGTGATGATCTGGCGCACGGCGTCGGGCGCGCGGCGCGCGACCATGCGGGCGAGCACGCCGCCTAGGCTCCAGCCGACGAGGCTGACCTTCTCGCCGGTGCGCTCGTGGATCTCGCGGATCTTGGCGACCAGCTTCTCGCCCTCGCGCCCGACGGCGCGCGGTCCGAGGTTGCGGCCCAGACCCCATTCGCACGCTTCATAGCCGAGGCGGTTGAGGAACCGGCGCAGCACGGTCGTCGACGCGTCGGTGGTCATGAAGCCCGGCAGCACGAGCACGGGGTGCCCGTCGCCGCGCGGCGCG
>DASVSW010000372.1:0-6211 GCA_036387895.1 Sphingomonas sp. | reverse complement strand
AGCTCATCGCCTGGCGCGCGACGCCGCTGATGTCGGACGCGCCGGGCATCAGGCCTTGGTTCGTCAAATAGGTGGTGAGGCGGACGGTCTGCCCCTCCAACGTGGCGCGCAGCTGCTCGACCTGTTGGACGATGCCGACGCCCATCAGGTAGAAGGTGCCGACCAGGAACAGGAGCACGCCGAGCACCACGATCAGCAGCCGCAGGCCGCGCCCGACGGGCATCACGCGCCCGAGGAGGCGCACGCCGCCGTCGAACATCACGCCCAGCACCAACCCGGCGAAGATGACGAGCAGCGGCTGGACGAGCAGGATGGCGAGCGCGATCAGGACCGCCGCGCCGAACCACACCTTGGCCTTCTTCACCTCCTGGCGGACCAGCGGGTCATGGACCTCGTTGGGGCTGGCCCCCGGCTCCACGGGTCCGGGTCGGGTGATCCGCGAAGCATCGGCCATCAGTTCGCCTCCTCCGGGTGCAGGGAGGTTCCCGCGCGCCCGCCGCGCAAAGACCCCGGCCAGGTCAGAGGGTTCCACGTCGCGTCGCCGTCGAGCGAGAAAGTGACGAACTCGGCGCGCCCGCCGATGTTCTCGTAGGGCACCGCCCCGCCCAGCCCCTTCTCCGCGAGGTCGAACCGGCTGTCGGCCGAACGGTCGCGGTTGTCGCCCATCAGGAACACGTGCCCCGCCGGGATCACCGTCTCGGCGTAGTCGTCGCCCTGGCTGTCGGGCTCGAGGTCGACGGTGGGATAGCTGCGGCCGTTGGGCAGCGTCTCGACGACGATGGGCAAGCGGCAGACCAGCTCGCCCGACGGCAACCGCTCGCGCGCGCCGGGATAGTCGAACTCGGAGCAGGGCGTGTTGGTGTCGACGGGCACCAGCCGGTCGCGGGGCTTGGAGCGGCGGATCGGGCGATCGTTGACGTAGACCACGCCGCCGCGCACCGCGAGCCGGTCGCCCGGCAGGCCGATCACGCGCTTGATGTAGTCGTTGCGGGTGCCAGGCGGCGTCACGATGACCACGTCGCCGCGCTCGGGCAGCGACCCCAGCACGCGCCCGTCCCAGGCGGGAAGCTGGACGCCCCAGCTGTCGACCGGCTGGCGCAGCACGACGCTCCGGAAGATCGCGACGGGCGACGGGATCGTCGGCGACACGTGGCTCCAGCCATAGGCGAACTTGTTCACCACCAGCCGGTCGCCGACCTGGAGACCCGGCAGCATCGATTCGGACGGGATGTAGAAGGGCTTGGCGATGAAGCTGTGGAACGCCAGCACCAGGAACAAGAGCCAGAGCAGCCCGCGCGCCTCCCCCAGCCAGTCGGTCCGTTTGGCGGGCGGCGCGGGGCGGCCGGCCTCGGCCTCCGTGTCGGCGGCCCCATTTACGGCCATGTCGTTCATTCGGTCGTTCCCGGGGACGGGACCGCCTCGATCACCACGAACGCCTGGGCCCAGGGGTGGTCGTCGGTCAGCGTCAGATGCACCCTCGCGACGTGGCCATCGGGGGTGATGGCGTCAAGCCTCGCCCGCGCGCCGCCCGTCAGCTTCAGCGTCGGCGCGCCCGACGGCGCGTTCACCACCCCGATGTCGCGCATGAACACGCCGCGGCTGAAGCCGGTGCCGACCGCTTTCGAATAGGCTTCTTTCGCGGCGAAGCGCTTGGCCAGCGTCCCCGCCTTGGTGAAGGGGCGCCGCGCGGCCTTGGCGCGCTCGGCTTGCGTGAACACGCGCAGCTCGAACCGCTCCCCGAACCGCTCGAGCGACCGCGCGATCCGGTCGATGTTGCACAGGTCGGAGCCGAGCCCGATGATCATCGGACGCCGGACCTTCCCGGGAACCCACCCCCGTCATCCCAGCGAAAGCTGGGATCGCGTGGAGAGCGGGTGCGGCCGCCCTCGCGACGACCCCAGCTTTCGCTGGGGTGACGTGAGCCGTTTTCCACCACGTCCTCTCTCACCGCGCCTCGTCCATCAGCCCGCGCATCCGCCTCACCGCTTCCGCCAACCCGACGAACAACGCTTCGCCGACCAGGAAGTGGCCGATGTTGAGCTCCTTGACCTGCGGGATGGCCGCGATCGGCTGGACGTTGTCGAAGGCGAGGCCGTGGCCGGCGTGGACCTCCAAGCCGTTTTTCGCCGCCAGCGCCGCCGCGTCCGACAAGCGCCGCAGCTCCTCGACGCGCGCTTCGCCCTCCAGTTCGCAATAGCGGCCGGTGTGCAGCTCGACGACCGGCGCGCCGAGCCTGAGCGCCGCCTCGATCTGGCGGGCGTCGGGTTCGATGAACAGCGACACGCGGATGTCCGCGTTCCGGAGCTCGGACACTATGGGTGTCAGCAAGTTATGCAGCCCCGCCGCGTCGAGCCCGCCCTCGGTGGTCCGCTCCTCGCGCTTCTCCGGCACGATGCACGCCGCGTGCGGCCGGTGGCGGAGCGCGATGCTCAGCATCTCATCGGTCGCCGCCATCTCGAGGTTGAGCGGCACCGTCAGCTCCGCCGACAGCCGCGCGATGTCGTCGTCGGTGATGTGCCGCCGGTCCTCGCGCAGGTGCGCGGTGATCCCGTCCGCGCCAGCCTCCGCCGCGAGCAGCGCCGCGCGCACCGGGTCGGGATAGCCCGCCCCGCGCGCGTTCCGCACGGTCGCGACATGGTCGATGTTGACGCCTAAACGCAGATCGATCGTCATGGGCAGAGCGCCGCCGCGAGCAGGTCGTGGCTCGGACCCCGCCCCCGCCAGATCTCGCCGAAGTCGAACGCCCCCTCGGCCCGCCCGTCGCCTTGCGGTTCCCCGCGGTTGGTCAGCAGCACCATGGCCATCCCCCGATCGGGCGCGATGACGTTGCGGACCTGGAAGCGCCCGATCGCTCCCCGCCGTTCGACGAGCCGGACCGGGCCCGCGCACCCCTTCAACGGCGCGTCGAACGACCATTGGCCGAGCGCCTGGTAGCCCAGCTCGGGATCGCCCCGCCACATCTCCGCGCGATCGCGGTCGAGGAGCAGCGCCCCCGACATCAGCGCCTGGTCGAACCCCAGCATGTCGTCGGCCGTGCCCACGAGGCCGCCCGCCGCGCCGAAGCGCGCGAGCATGGTGCGGAACGCGTCGTCCGGCCCGCCCCGCCAGTCCGCGTCGGCCCGCGTCTCGCCCGGCCCGATCACGAAGCGCGCGTCGACGCCCGTGGCGCTCCCGATCCGCTCGACGTAGAGTTCGGGCAGCGGCCGCTTCGCGACGCGCTCCAGCAGCGCGCCGAGCGCGAGATAGTCGCAATTGTTGTAGCGCCAGTTCCCGCCCGGGCTCCCCCGTCCCGCATAGCACCAGGACAGGCCGGTCGGGCCGGTCTTGTAGAAGCTCGGGAACCCGGTCGCGTCGGCGGGCGAATCGTCGGGGTTGCGCAGGCCCGACCGGTGCTGGAGCAGCTCGCGCACCGTCGGCGACCGCCCGCCGCGGCGGAGCTCGGGGAGGTAGCGCGACGCTGGCGCGTCCAGCGCGACGCGGCCCGCCGCGACCTCCTGCATCACCATGGTCGCGACCACCTGCTTGGTGACCGACGCCCAGGGGAAGACCATCTCGTAGGCGAAGGGCGTTCCCGGAGCGGCCTCGCCGATGGCGCCGCCGGCCAGCCGCCGGCCGCCGGACGACAAGGCGTACACGCCCTGGAAGCCGCTGCCGGCCACCGCCTGCTCGAAGCGCGCGCGGACGGCGACGTCGTCGCGGGCGGGCTCCTGCGCCGCGGCGGGGGCGGCCAGCGCCGCCAGCAGCGCTAGGAGACGCCTCACGCCGCGCGGCTCCCCGGCTTGACCGCCGGCAGCTTCGCGAGCTCGGGCGGCAGCGCATCGGCCCGGTAGGTCGGCACCTCCAGCCGGATCAGCGGGAAGAAGGGCACGCCGAGATCGGCCGCGCCGTTCGACCGGTCGACCAGCGCCGCGGCCGCGACCGTCTCTCCGCCCGCCCGCGCGATGGCGGCGATCGCCTCCTGCGACGACAGGCCGGTCGTGACCACGTCCTCCATCATCAGCACGCGCGCGTCTGGCTGGAGACGGAAACCGCGGCGCAGCTCGAACACGCCCTCCGGCCGTTCCAGGAACATCGCTTCGACGCCGAGCGCGCGCGCCACCTCGTGGCCCGCGATCACGCCGCCCATCGCGGGCGAGACCACCACGTCGATCTCGCGCTTCACCTCGCCGGGCAGCCGGTCGACCAGCGCCGCCGCCAGCCGCGCGCCGCGACGCGGGTCCATCAGGACGCGGGCGCATTGGAGGTAGCGCGACGAGCGCAGCCCCGACGACAGGATGAAATGCCCTTCGAGCAGCGCGTCGGCGGCGCGGAATTCGGCCAGCACCTCGTCGTCGGTCATCGCTTCGCGCCGGCTCCCCTGAACGCCGCCCGCTCTAGGGCCGGGCTCGCGCCCGCGCAACGGAGTCGCCGGGCGGAACGGGATCACAGGTTATAGGATGGGCGCGCGGCGCTTGCCCCGAACGTAAAGCCCTGCTTATAGGCGCGCCCTGATGAACATGCCGGGGTTCCGCGCGTTCCTGATTCCGGACGCGCGCCCCGCTCGCCGAAGGTGAAGCCAAGCTCATGCGCATGACGGTGAAGACGATCGGGACGGCGGCGGCGCTGGCCTTATCCGTACTGGGATCGGGGCTCGCCTCCGCCGCCCAACCCGCGCCTCCGCCGCCCACCACGCAACCCGTCGTGCCCGCCACGACCACCGCGCCCCAATCGCAGAGCGACGCCACGGGCGGCGGGCAGCAGGCGGCTGGCCCGGCAGGCGCCAACAACGTCCAGCCGACGGCGGCCGCCGCGACGCCGCCCGCCGCGCCCGAAAGCCCGCTCCTGTCGATGAACGGCGCGCCGCCGCTGGCGCCCGAAGCCGATTACGGCCAGCCGATGGACCGCGGCCTGACCATCCAGCCGCAGGTCACCAAGAACGGCGACTTCGCGCTCTGGATGCACGATTCGATCCTGTTCCCCGTCATCACCTTCACCAGCTTCCTGGTGCTGGCGCTGCTCCTCTGGGTGATCGTCCGCTATCGCCGCGCGGCGAACCCGATCCCGTCCAAGACGTCGCACAACACCACCATCGAGGTGATCTGGACGCTCGTCCCCGTGCTGTTGCTGGTCATGATCGCGGTGCCGTCGATCGGGCTCCTCCAGGCGCAGTTCAAGCCCGCGCCGTCGGGCGCCGTGACGCTGAAGGCGATCGGCAACCAATGGTATTGGACCTACCAATATCCCGACCATGGCGGCTTCGAGGTCACCGCCAACATGCTCAAGGAGCGTGAAGAGGTGAACCCGGGCGAGCGCGCGCGCACCGACGCCGACGGCCCCCGCCTGCTCGCCACCGACAACCGCATCGTGCTCCCCGTCGGCGTGCCGATCCGGCTCATCACCACGTCCAACGACGTGATCCACAGCTGGGCGATGCCCGCCTTCTGGATGAAGCTGGACGCCATCCCCGGCCGCCTGAACGAGACGAGCTTCACCATCGAGCGCCCCGGCCTCTATTTCGGCCAGTGCTCGGAGCTGTGCGGTCCGCGCCACCCGTTCATGCCGATCGCCGTGCAGGCGGTCCCGCCCGCGCAGTTCGCCGCCTGGGTCGCGGCCAAGGGCGGCCAGATGCCGGGCTCGGCCGGTCCGTCCGACAAGGTGATCCCGCAGCCGGGATCGGACGCCACGGACGCGACCGCCAACGCGGTCGAGAGCGCGACCACCGGCGCCAACACCGTCGACGCCACCGTGGGCGGCACCCCCAAGCTGGAACGGGCCTCGGGCAACAACCCCGGCCTCGGCAACCCTGGACTCTGAAGACATGACCGACACCGCCCTCAACCCGTCCGGTTTCGCCTTCCAGGCGCATGACCACGCCCATGAGCACGCGCACGACGCCGACCACAAACCCGGCTTCTTCGCGCGCTGGTTCATGTCCACCAACCACAAGGACATCGGGACGCTGTACCTGATCTTCGCGATCATCGCGGGGCTCATCGGCGGGTCGATCTCCGGGCTTATGCGCGCCGAGCTCGCGCATCCGGGCATCCAGTATCTGGGCACCTGGGCGTCGATGCTCCACGGCGGCACCCAGTCGCTCGACGCGTCGCTCCACCTGTGGAACGTGCTGATCACCGCCCATGGCCTGATCATGGTGTTCTTCATGGTCATGCCCGCCATGATCGGCGGCTTCGGCAACTGGTTCGTGCCCATCATGATCGGCGCGCCCGACATG
>DASVSW010000371.1:0-3223 GCA_036387895.1 Sphingomonas sp. | reverse complement strand
CACCCGCGCCGCGCTCGCCGACTTCGCGTCCAAAGTCGAAGGGTCGGTGCGCGACTACGGCGACTGGACCGACAGCTACGACTACATGGAGCGCCCGACCGCGGCGTTCGAGCGGGAGAGCTTCTCGCCGCTGGCGATGAGCAACCTGGGCGTCCAGGGCATGGCCTATATCGCGCCGGGCGGGCGCGTGGTGATCGCGCGCTGGTATGACGGCGGCCGCGAGGACCTGACGCTGGAGCGCCGGCTGATCGGACGGATCGGCGCGACCGACCTCGCCCGGGCGCTCCGCGGACGCAGCTCGGGAAGCTGGTTTGACGTGATCGACGGCCGGGTCGCGGCGATCGGGGCGGCGGTGGTGCGGCGGTCGGACGGCACCGGGACGCCGCGCGGCCACGTGCTCATGGCGCGCGTGCTGACGTCGGACGCGGTGTCCGACCTGCTGCAGGTGCGCGCCCGGATAGACCTGGGTCCGCCGAGCGCCCTGACCTCGCCGACGCGCACCACCATGGGGATCGCGGTGCCGGTGCTCGGGGCCGAAGGACGCGCGATCGGCGCCGCGCGGTTCAGCGTGCCGCGCGACGTGTCGTCGCTCGGCCGCCGTATGCTGCTGCTGGCGGTGGCCGGGTCGACCGTGCTGCTGCTGCTCGTGCTTTTCGTCCTCCGTCGGGTCATCGACCGGCTGGTGCTGGAGCCGCTAGGGCGCGTCGAGCGCCACATGCAGCATGTACGCGCGTCCGGCTCGCTCGCGGTCCTGGAGAGCGACCGGCGGCGCGACGAGATCGGATCGCTGGGGCGCAGCTTCAACGCGATGCTGAGCCAGCTCCGGGCGCTGCGCGAGCAGATCGAGGCGCAAAGCTTCCAGCTCGGCCGGTCGGAGAGCGCGGTCGCGGTGATGCACAACGTCCGCAACGCGCTGAACCCGGTCAGCACCATCCTGAGCCAAGGCATCGCGCAGCCGCCGCCCGTCGATCGGGAGATGCTGCGCCGCGCGCTGGGCGAGCTCGCGCTCGACGAGGTGACGGGCGCCCGGCGTCGCAAGCTGACGGCGTTCGTCGTCGCCGCGATCGAGGCGGAGACGCGCGCGCGCGACGACCAGGTCAAGGAACTGGGCGTCGGGCGCGAGGCGATGGCGCACGTGCTCGAGATCATCGGCCAGCAGCAGCGCCAGGCGCATGAGCGACCGCAGCTGGAGACGTGCGACGTGAGCGAGATCGTCGCGCGCAACGCGAGCATCGCGCGCTACTCGCTGCCCGCGTCGATCGCGTTCAGCTTCCCCGGCGCACCGCATCTGGTCGTCGCGAACCGCGTCATCCTGAGCCAGGTGATCGGCAACTTGTTGGGTAACGCCGCGGAGGCGATCGCGGCGACGGGGCGCGACGGCGGCTCAATCAGCGTGTCGATCGTCGAGACGGGCGAGACGAGCGAGGTCCGCATCCGCGACGATGGCGAGGGCTTCGAGCCCGAGCTGGGCGCGACGCTGTTCCAGCGCGGCTACTCGACGCGCGAGCACAAGTCGGGCGGGTTGGGCCTTCATTGGTGCGCCAATTCGATGACGGCGATGGAGGGCTCGCTCCGGCTGGAGAGCGAGGGCAAAGGCCGCGGCGCGATCGCGGTGTTGACGCTCCGTGCGGCCGGCGCCGAACTGGCCGCTGCGGCTTAGGCCGCGCGCAAGTAAGGGGCAACGAGGTCGCGGACGCGGAACCAGCGTTTGCGCTCCTCGGGCAATGACGAGAAGCCCTCGACGACGCCGCGGCAGTTCGCGCTGCCGCACCGGCACGCCATGCGCCAGCCGGGCTCGCCGACGGTGGTCGAGTAATCCCAGGCGATCTCCTCGTCGGGCGCGATCGGGCGGATGGCGACGAGGAGGACGCCCGCGGGCGTGAAGCGCAGGCCGGCGTTCGGGTCGCAGCTGTGATTGATCAGGTCGTCGACCCGGCCCGACGGACCCATATACTCCTGCGCGTCCACCTGGACGAAGCGGTCCTCGGCGCCCGCCAGCGCGGCGGGCAGCCGATGCGGGCCGACGCGGCGGCCGCTGAAGCGCGTGATCACCGCGCTCTCGTCGAAGCCGCGGACCGCGAACACCGCGCGGCCTAGATGCGTTTCGCCGACGCGTAGCGCTTCCGGCCGGCGCACGCGCCAGTGGAGGATCGAGGCGAGCCCGACCATCAGCCAGACGCTGGCGTGGCAAACGAGCTCGATGAAGAGGTAGCCGTGCTCGGCGAGGCCGATCGGCGCGTCGCGGGTGGCGACGGCGAGCGTCAGGAGGTCGCCCAGCGTCCATAGCCCCCAGGCGGGGGTGCGCTCTCGCGCCGGATCCTCGCGGACGCTGGCCCAGGTCGGCCAGAAGCTGATCGGCACGGCGGCGACGACGAGCATGTGCGCCCAGAACGTCTCCTGGAACACGGTCCAGAGCGCGATGGCGCCGAGGCAGGCGAGAAGGCAGGCGAGCTCGACCGGATCGGGCGCGCGCCACCGCGAGCGGCGCCACATCGCGGCGGTGATGATGACGCAGGCGACGGTGGACAGCGCGAAGACGATCGCCTGCGGCGCGTCCGGGTTCACGGCGGCGTACGTCCCGGCCTCCACGCCGGTCGCGGTGGCCCATATAAGCCAGGACGTCCGATTCGGCTCGACGAGATCGCGGGTCAGCGCGACGAGGTAGGTGGCGTAGCCCGCCGCCGCCAAGGCGATCGCGCCGAACAGCAACGGATCCCACTGCATCGCCTGCCCACTCCCCGACGGGAGCGTTAACCGTGTCGCGCCGGGCCGTCCACCGGCTCAGAGAGGAAGTGGGGGCTGCGGCCCTTCCGTCTGCGCCGCGCCGAAGCCGGACAGGGTCAGACCGAGCAGCCGGACGCCGCCCGGCAGCGGCAGCTGCGCTTGGAGAAGGAGGCGACCGATGTCGAGGAAGGCCGCCTTCGTCCCGATCGGGTCGGCGAAGGATCGGGCGCGGGTGAGCGTGCGGAAGTCGGGATGGCGGAGCTTGAGCGTGACGGTGCGGCCGCCGACGCCGGCCCGCTCGACCCGGACCCAGGCGGCGTCGGCGATACGCTCCAGCTGCGTCATCAGCTCCGCTTCGGCGCTGATGTTCGTCGAGAAGGTGCGTTCCGCGCCGATCGATTTATGCGCGCGATGAGGGCGGACGGGGCGGTGGTCCTCGCCGCGCGCGGCGCCGTAGAGGTAAAGGGCGTAGCTGCCGAAATGCGCCTGGAGGAAGGGC
>DASVSW010000370.1:0-4396 GCA_036387895.1 Sphingomonas sp. | reverse complement strand
CGAGAGCGTGCTCGAGGAGACGATCTTCGAGAACCGCTACATGCACGTGCCCGAGCTCGCCCGCATGGGCGCCGACATCCAGGTGCGCGGCCGCACCGCCGTCGTGCGCGGAGTGCCCAGGCTGACGGGCGCGCCGGTGATGGCCACCGACCTCCGCGCGTCGATGAGCCTCGTCATCGCCGGCCTCGTCGCCGAGGGCGAAACGCAGGTGAACCGCGTCTACCATCTCGACCGCGGCTACGAACGCCTGGAGGAGAAACTATCAGCCGTCGGCGCGGATATCGAGCGGGTCGGCGACGGTTGATCCCGATTGGGAGAGTGAGCGAATGACCATACTGACGCCGGCGTTGCCGTTGTGGAAGATCCGGTCCAAACCGGAAGCGGAGCAGCTGCTCCCCAGCCTATTCGCCTTCGGCAAGCCGATCGCGCAGTTCCAGGAGAGCCACGCCGATGGCGCGCCCGTGACCGCCTACAGCGCGACGGCGGGCGAGGTCGTCGACTTGAAGGTGACGGTCGGACCGGACGGCGAGGTCAATTGGCGCGAGACGCTGATCTGCCCGAAGACCGGCCTCAACTCGCGATTGCGCGCCGCGTACCACGCCTACTTGACCGAGCGGCTCAGCCGGGGTCATCGACGCATCTACCTCACGGAGCGGCGGACGCCGTTCTACGATTGGCTCGCCGGCGCCGGTTACGACGTGGTCGGCAGCGAATACCTGTCCGACGTCGAGTTCGGGACGGAGTGCGCGGACGGCGTGCGTTCGGAAGATCTGACGAAACTCAGCTTCCCCGACGCGAGCTTCGACGCGCTGATGTCCTTCGACGTGCTGGAACATGTTCCGGATTACCGCGCCGCGCTCCGCGAGTGCGCCCGCGTCCTCAAGCCCGGCGCCACCGCGATCATGACCGCGCCGTTCGTCAACGAGGAACAAACGGTGGTCCGCGCCAGCGTCGACGAGGAGGGGGTGATCACGCATCACCTGCCCGCCGAGCATCACGGCGACCCTCTCCAGGTCGAAGGCATCCTCTGCTATTATCATTTCGGCTGGTCGCTGCTCGACGACATGCGCGAGGCCGGCTTCTCGGACGCGTCCGTCGCGTTCTACGCGTCCCGCGAGTTCGGCTACTTGGGGCCGATGCAGAGCATGTTCCTGGCGACCCGGTGACGTTGTTAATCGATCAAGACGCCGGCCGGGCAACCTGTTATGCCCTCCGAAAGCGTAGCGCGTCGAAGCTTTAGCAATGGAGGCCGACCCATGGTCAAGCCGCACGACAAGCCGGCCGACGTCACGCGCCTCGATGACGAGATCCTGGTCGATGGGCCCGACGGGATGACCTCGTCGATGACGGTGGACGCCGCGCGTGAAACGGCTCAGCGCCTCGAGGACGCCGTCGCGGATCAGCCGGCCGCCGGCGATGCCGAACCCGACGATCTGAAGCGCTACGCCGAGCCCGCGACCGCGCGCGCCGAGAACGGCGAGGTCTTCGTGGACTGCGCGGACGGCAACACCACCGTGTTCACGCCGGAGGCCGCGCTGGAGACCGCGCGCCGGGTCGAGCACGCGGCGGTGGAGGTCATCGTCGATCGTGGGGTCGCGTCGGCCGAACGCGCCGACAAGGACGCCGGCTAGTCCGCCGCGACCGCCTGGCCCGCGGCCCAGCCGCTGGCCCAGGCCCATTGGAAATTGTAGCCGCCGAGCCAGCCGGTGACGTCCACCGCTTCGCCGACGAAGTGGAGGCCGGGGACGCGCCGCGCCTCCAGCGTCTTCGACTGAAGGTCCGCGGTGCTGACGCCGCCGACCGTCACCTCCGCCTTGGCGAAGCCTTCGGTGCCGTTGGGGCGGAAGCGCCAGTCCGCCAGCCGCCGCTCGGCGTCCGCGAGCGCGGCGTCGCGATGCCGGCCGAGCTCGCCGTCGATCGCGAGCCGCTCGGCCAGCACGGCGGCCAGCCGGTCGGGGAGGGACAGGACCGACTTCAACGTTGCCCGGGGCCGCGCCCGTTTCGCCTCGCGCAACCATCCCTCCGGCCGTTCGGGCAGGAAGTCGATCCCGATCTCCTCGCCGTGCCGCCAGTAGCTGGACGCCTGCAGCGTCGCCGGGCCGGACAGGCCGCGATGCGTGAACAGGGCGGCTTCGGCGAACGCGGCCCCGCCCGCCTTCGCGACCACCGGCGTCGCGACGCCCGACAGCTCACGGAACAGCGCTTCCTCCGGCGGCAACGTCAAGGGCACCAGCGCCGGGCGGGGCTCGATTACCTTCAGGCCGAAGCGGCGGGCGAGGTCATAGGCGAAGCCGGTGGCGCCGAGCTTGGGGATCGACGGCCCGCCGGTGGCGACCACCAGCCGCGGCGCGCTCGCGACGCGGTCGCCATGCGCGACGGTGAAGCGGCCATCGGCGTGAGTCACGTCGCGGACCGGGCTGTTCAGCCGGATCGTCACCTCGCCCGCCGCGCATTCGTCGAGCAGCATCGCCACGATCTGCTTCGCCGAGCCGTCGCAGAAGAGCTGACCCAAGGTCTTCTCGTGCCAGGCGATGCGGTGGCGGTCGACCAAATCGATGAAGTCCTGCGCACCGTAACGGCCGAGCGCCGACTTCGCGAAATGCGGGTTGGCCGACAGGTAGCGGTCGGGGGCGACATCGAAGTTGGTGAAGTTGCACCGGCCGCCGCCGGAGATGAGGATCTTCTTGCCGGGCGCGTCCGCGTGGTCGACGACGAGCACGCGCGCGCGCGCTTGGCCGGCCGTGAAGGCGCACATCAGCCCCGCCCCGCCGGCCCCCAGGATGATCGCGTCGAACCGGTCGGTCAGATCGCCGCCAGCGCCTGCGTCAGGTCGGCGATGAGGTCGTCGGCGTCCTCCACGCCGATCGAGATGCGGACGAGGTTGTCGGTGATGCCCAGCGCCTGCTTGCGCGCGTCGGGGACCGAAAGATGCGTCATTCCGGCGGGATGTGAGGCCAGCGTCTCGGTGCCGCCAAGGCTGACCGCGAGCTTCGCGATCTGGAGCGCGTCGAGGAAGCGGAACGCCTCCGCCTCGCCGCCCTTCAGGTACAGCGAGAAGGTCGAGCCCGCGCCGGTGCAGTGGCGGCGGTAGATGTCGGCCTGGCGCGCGTCGGGGCCGTCCTCCAGGAAGCCCAGATAGCCGACGCGCTCGACCTTGGGATGGTCGCGAAGATAGGCGCAGACCTTGGCGGCGTTCTCGCCCGCGCGCGACATGCGGAGCTCCAGCGTCTCGAGGCTGCGGAGCAGCATCCAGGCGGTGTTGGGGTCGGTGATCGTGCCGATCGTGTTGCGCATCGAACGGATGACGTTGATCCGCTCCTTGTCGCCGAGCAGCCCGCCCGCGACGAGGTCCGAATGGCCGCCGGCGTATTTCGTGAGCGAATACACGACCAGGTCGGCGCCGTGCTTCAGCGGCTGATGCCAGAGCGGGCCCAGGAACGTGTTGTCGATCGCGATCGGGGGTTTTTCGGGCATGTTGGCGAAGATCGCGTCGCGGCTGGCGGCGACCGCCTCGACGTCGACCAGCGCGTTGGTCGGATTGGCGGGGCTTTCCAGGTAGATGAGCGCGACGCGGCCCGAGGACGCCTTTTGCAGCACGGCGTCGATCTCCTCGCGCGTGGCGCCTGCCGGGAAGTCGAGCCAGTGGACGCCGAAGCGGCCCAGCACGCGGGCGATCAGCGTCTCGGTCGCGGCGTAGAGCGGGCCGGAATGGACGATCGTGTCGCCGGGGCGGACCATGGCGAGGAACAGGGTGGCGATCGCCGACATGCCGCTGGAGAAGGCGAGCGCGTCCTCCGCCTCCTCCCAGATGGCGAGGCGGTCCTCGAGGATCTCCTGGTTGGGGCCGTTGAAGCGCGAATAGACCAGGCCTTCGGCGCCGCCCGGCCGCTTGCCCGTCACGCCCTCGAAGTGGCGCTTGCCGGCGGCGGCGTTGGGGAAGACGAAGGTCGAGGTCAGGAAGATGGGCGGCTTGAGCGACCCTTCCGACAGCATCGGGTCGTAGCCGTGACCCATCATCAGCGTGGACGGCTTCAGCTTGCGTCCGGCGATGGTCTTGGGGCCGGAGGGCTTCGCCTGCGGTGCTCCGCCGGTCAGCTCGGCTTCGGTCTCGGTCGGTTCGGACATCGCAACTCTCCTTGAGCTCGAGTGCCTATCGTATCGGCTGCGACTGTTCCAACCCGATGATCGCGATCTGCCTGCCATAGGATGGTTCGGCTCGGTGGGTGGCCCGGCGGAAGCTGTAGAAGCGGTCCTCGTCCGCATAGGTATCCAGCCCGAGCGCATCGACGCGGGTGATCCCGGCGGTGGCGAGACGATGGGCGACATAGGCTTCGAGATCGAAGCGGTGGTGGCCCGCGCGGCCGTCGGCGAAGAAGTGCTCGTTCGCGGGATCGGC
>DASVSW010000369.1:0-5108 GCA_036387895.1 Sphingomonas sp. | reverse complement strand
GCGCCGGGCGTCCTGGTCCGCCGCTACGCCCCGCACTCGCTGCTGTTCCCGCGCGCCGCGGTCGTGGTGCATCACGGCGGGGTCGGGACGACGGGCCAAGCGCTGCGTGCGGGCCGGCCGCAGCTGGTCGTCCCCTTCCTAGGCGACCAACCCGACAACGCCGCCCGCGTCGCGAGGCTGGGCGTGGGGCTGACCGTCGCGCCCAAGCGGTTCGGAACCCTAGCGGCGGGAGCGGTCCGGCGGCTGCTGGAGGGGCCGGACTTCGCCCGGCGCGCCGCGGCCCTGGGCGCGACGGTCGCCGCGGAGGAGGGGGCGGGGAACGCCGCCGACGCGATCCTTGCGACGATCTGACCGAGGTTAGCCGCGCGATCACCGGTTGTTCACCGGTTCGCGATACGACCCGTCGCCCTATGGAGGCTGGAATGGTTCGTGAGGGCGGCTGTCAGGGTTGCCGACGCCCTGGGCGGGACTTCGGCCTGGCGATGGCGTTCCAGCCCATCCTCGACGTCGACACCGGCCTGCCCTTCGCCTTCGAAGCGCTGGTGCGGGGCGCGCAGGGCGAAGGCGCCGCCGAGGTGCTGGCGCGCGTCACCGAGGAGAACCGCTACGCCTTCGACCAGCAATGCCGCGTCGCCGCCATCGAAGGCGCGGTCGAAGCCGGCATCCTGGAGACGGGGGCGCGGCTGTCGATCAACTTCCTGCCCAACGCCGTATACGAGCCGCGCGCCTGCATCCAGTTGACGCTCAAGACCGCGCAGGCGACGGGCTTCCCGACCGACCGGCTGATCTTCGAGTTCACGGAGAACGAGCGGATGGCGGACACCGACCATGTCGGACGCATCATCGAGAGCTATCGCCGCATGGGTTTCTCCACCGCGCTCGACGACTTCGGCGCGGGTCATGCGGGCCTGGGGTTGCTGGCCAAGTTCCAGACGGACCTGATCAAGCTCGACATGGAGCTGATCCGCGGCATCGACGCCAGCCTGCCGCGGCGGATGATCGTGGCGGGCGTGGTCCGCATGGCCGAATCGCTGGGCATCGTCGTCATCGCCGAAGGCATCGAGACGGTGGGCGAGCACGAGGCGCTCCGCGCGCTCGGCGTGCGGCTTCAGCAGGGCTATCTGTTCGCGCGGCCGGGCTTCCGGTCTTTGCCGATCGCGGCGCGGCCGGCGCGCGATCTAAGTCTGCTTAGGGCCGCCTGACCGAAGCGCCGAACGGCTCTCGCGTCAAAGCGCCGCCAGCCACTCGTCGAATGCGGTGACGTTTCGCAGCCGATTGTTGATGAACGTGCCGAGATAGGACCTGCGCTCCGGCCCGAAGAACTCTTCGTGGGTGAACAGGCCGTTGCATCCCTCCTCGTCCGCCGGATGATACTGGTCCCGCAAGAGCGTGAACTGGTAGAGCGCCACACCGTCGTTCTCCTTGAGCGGGTTCACCTCGGCCAATCGGATCGGCTTGCGATCCGCTTTCCCCGCTGAGGCACTCCAGCCCCGGAGCAGTTCGGTCAACTCGATCGGGCTTCTGTTAGGGTAGTCGAGGATCGGATCGCTCACCGAGCTATCGAAGCTGATGGCGAGTTCCGCCGTGCGCCGGGTCAGTTCCGCATCGGAAATCGAAGGAGCTGACCGGATCACCGCGATGAGATCGTCCAGCGACTTACGGCAGGCGACATCGGAATGCGGGCGCGGCTTCAAGCGCGGGGTCAGCGAACAGGCCTCGGCTCCCGCGGCGCCAGCCACGCCGGCGACCATGGTCAGCACAGCCCTTCTTCCTACGCCATTCACGATGTGGAGACCTCCTTCCGGACCAGCGCCTTCAACCGGTAGAGCGCGTCGAGCGCTTCCCGCGGGGTGAGCGCGTCGACGTCGATCCGCTCCATCTCGGCGCGCAAGGGGTCGGGCGCCGGCTCCTCGGCCTGCGCGGCCGCGGCGAAGAGGGGGAGGTCGTCGAGGCCCGCGGCCAGCCCGCCCGTCTTGCGGCGGCCGGCCTCCAGCTTGGCGAGCACGGCCTTGGCCCGCGCGACGGTGGCGGGGGGCATGCCGGCGAGCCGCGCGACGGCGAGGCCGTAGCTGCGGTCGGCGGGGCCGTCGGCCAGTTCGTGCAGGAGTACGAGCTCGCCCTTCCACTCGCGCGCGCGGACATGGCGGAGCGACAGGGCGGGCAGGCGCTCGGCGAGGCGGGTCAGCTCGTGGTAATGCGTCGCGAACAGGCAGCGGCAGCGGTTCTCCTCGTGGATCGCCTCCACGACCGCCCAGGCGATGGCGAGGCCGTCATAGGTGGACGTGCCGCGCCCGACCTCGTCGAGGATGACGAAGGAGCGGGGCGTCGCTTGCGCCAGGATGGCGGCGGTCTCCACCATCTCGACCATGAAGGTCGACCGCCCGCGCGCGAGGTTGTCGGACGCGCCCACCCGGCTGAACAGGCGGTCGACGAGGCCGAGCGTCGCCTTGGCGGCGGGGACGAACGAACCCGCCTGCGCGAGCACCGCGATTAGCGCGTTCTGGCGGAGGAAGGTCGACTTGCCGCCCATGTTGGGGCCGGTGACGAGCCATAGCCGCGCGTCTTCGGACAGGCGGCAGTCGTTCGCCACGAAGCGGTCGCCGGACCTGGTCAGCGCCGCCTCGACGACGGGGTGGCGGCCGGCCTCGATCTCGAAGCAGGGATGATCGACGAGGCGGGGCCGCGCCCAGCCGCCCTCCGCCGCGCGCTCCGCGAGGCCGGCGGCGACGTCGAGCCGGGCGAGCGCGTCCGCGGTGTCGGCGATGCGCTCGCGGTCGACGAGGGCGCGGGCGGTCAGCTCCTCCAGATGCGCCGCCTCCGCCGCCAGGGCATGGCTGCCCGCCTGGGTCACGCGCATCGCCACCTCGTGGAGCTCGGGCGTGTTGAAGCGGACCACGCCGGCCAGCGTCTGGCGATGGGTGAAGCCGGAGTCGGGGCGCATCAGCGGGTCGGCGGCGCGGGCCGGGACCTCCAGATGGTAGCCGAGCACGCCGTTGTGGCGGATCTTGAGCGCGGGCACGCCGGTGCGGGCCTTCAGCTCGCCCTCGAGCTGCGCGATGGCCCGCCGGCCGCCCGAGCCGGTCTCGCGCAGGTCGTCGAGCGCGGCGTCGTAGCCGGGCGCGATGTAGCCGCCGTCGGACGCCTCGATCGGCGGCTGGGGGACGAGCGCGCGTTTCAGCAGGTCCACCAGCTCGCCATGGCCGCGCAGCGAGGGGGCGAGCTCGGCGAGGAGGGCGGGGGCCGCGTCGAGCGAGGACAGGCGCTCGCCGAGCGTCCACGCGCCGTCGAGGCCGTCGCGGAGCTGGCCGAGATCGCGCGGGGAGCCGCGCCCCGCGGCGAGGCGGCCGAGCGCGCGGCCGATGTCGGGGAGCGCGCGCAAGGTCGTGCGCAGCTTCTCGCGCAACGCGGCGTCGTCGTGGAGGAACTGGACGAGGTCGAGCCGCCGGTCGATCTCCGCGCGGTCGAGGAGCGGTGCGCCGATGTCGGCGCCCAGCAGCCGCGCGCCGCCGCCCGTCACCGTGCGGTCTACGGCGTCGAGCAGCGAGCCCTTGCGCTCGCCGCTCTGCGAGCAGCACAGCTCCAGGCTGTCGCGCGTGGCGGCGTCGATCGCCATCGCCTGCGCGCTTGCGTGCACGACGGGCGGGCGGAGGAAGGGGAGCGCGCCCTTGCCCGTATGCTCGAGATAGGCAACGAGCCCGCCCGCCGCGGCCAGGCCTGCGCGGCCGAACGCGCCGAAGCCGTCGAGGGTGGCCACGCCGTGCAGCCGCTTCAGCCGCGCCTCCCCGGCGGCGGAGTCGAAGTCGGGCTTGGGGCGGAGCGCGGTCGCGATCTCGGGGTAGGCGGTCGCCTCCGACGCGACGACCTCGGCGGCGGCGAGGCGCGCGAGCTCGGCGGGGAGGCCGGCGGCGTCGGTCGCGACGATCTCGAAACGGCCGGTCGACACGTCGGCGCAAGCCAGCGCGACCTCGCCCCCTGCTTCCCCCAGCGCCACGCACCAGTTCGCGCTGCGGCTGTCGAGCAGCGCCTCCTCGGTCAGCGTCCCGGCGGTGACGACGCGGACGATGCCGCGCTCGACCAGCGCCTTGGACCCGCCGCGCGCGCGGGCCTGGGCCGGCGTCTCCGTCTGCTCGGCAATGGCGACGCGGTAGCCCGCCTTGATCAGCCGCTGGAGATAGCCGGTCGCGGCGTGGACGGGGACGCCGCACATCGGCACGGGCGCGCCTTCATGCTCGCCGCGGGCGGTGAGCGCGATGTCGAGCGTCTGGGCCGCGACTCGCGCATCGTCGAAGAACAGCTCGAAGAAGTCGCCCATCCGGTAGAAGAGCAGGCAGTCGCCGGCCTGCGCCTTCAGCGCGAGGTACTGGGCCATCATGGGGGTGGAGGCGGTCATGGCTGGGTCGGCCGACGACGGCCGTGACGCACGCGCACGATCGTGACGATCTCGCCCCGGACGCGGTAGCGCAGCACGTACGGCCAAACGGTGGTGAGCTCCCGAAGATCGCCCGTGACGGGCCGCCCGCGATGCGGGAACTCGGCCAGGCTCTCTCCCACAGCGATTAGCCGCGCGCCGACCTCCTCCGCCGCGGCGAGATCGTCCTGCCTGATGTAGGCGATGATCTCCGAAACGTGAGCCGTGGCGCGCTTCGACCAGACGACCCTAGCCATCCTGGTCGGCGAGCCAGTCCTTGAACGGTCTCCAATCGGGCCGGCCCGCCGTCCTCAACCAGCGCGAGACCAAAGCGTGCTCGAAAACGCGCCCGGTCGAGACATCGTCCTCCGCGTCATCGTCGACGTGCACGATGCCGGGAGCCGGAGGAAAGCGCATCATGTACGAGTCGAATTCTTCGTCCGACAGATCGGCAACGGCCTTGCCGTTCAGAAACTCGCCGGGATCGCGATCCATGCCCCGGACTATAGCCCTTGCTCTCGGCGGTGGCTAGGTAGCGGCGTCGTCACGAGGTTGCCCATGTCCGAAGAACCGACCAACAACTTCTCCGAGCGCGAGGCGCTGTTGTACCATTCGGAGGGGCGGCCGGGTAAGATCGAGATCGTGGCGTCCAAGCCGATGGCGACGCAGCGCGACCTGGCGCTGGCCTATTCGCCGGGCG
>DASVSW010000368.1:0-7271 GCA_036387895.1 Sphingomonas sp. | reverse complement strand
CCTCGCCGCCGAACAGCTGGTCGCGACCGTCGCCGCCCCGCAGCACGTCCGATCCCGCGCCGCCCTCCAGCCGGTCGTCGCCGGCCTCGCCGTCGAGCCTGTCGTCGGAATAGCCGCCGGTGATCAGGTTGCCGAGCGCGTTGCCCATACCCCCGAAGCCGCCTTCCCAGCTGACGAAGCGCAGGTTCTCGACGTTGGCGGCCAGCGTGTAGGTCGACAGCGTGGTGCTCACGGTGTCGACGCCGGCGTCCGCGCCCTCGATCACGCGTACGCCCGCCTCGTCGACGGTGTAGTCGTCGTCGCCGTAGCCGCCGATCAGCGTGTCGGATCCGCCCAGGCCGTTCAGGATATCGTCCCCGATGCCGCCCTTGATGCGGTTGGCGAAGGCGTTGCCGAAGACCTGGGCGCCGCCGTCGCCGAGCACCTCGATCTCCTCGATCTCCTGGCCGTCGTCGAGCCAGTAGCTGTCGCCGTCGACGCGGACGACGTCGTATCCGCCGCCCGCCGCCTCGAAGACGCGTGCGCCGGAACCGACGAAGAGCTTGTCGTCCCCGCTCCCGCCGTGGAGGGCGTCCCCCCAGTCGCCGCGCAGGACGTCGTCCCCCGCCGCGCCGACCAGCGTGTCAGCGCCGACGCCACCCCCCAACCGATCGTCCCCCGCCCCGCCTAGCACCTCCAGCCGCGAGTAGGAGTCCTCCGCCGCTGCGCTGAATAGGAGCCGTTCGCCGGCGAGGAGCCCGCTCCCGTCGATCAGGAACGCGTCGGACGAGACCGTCGCGTCACCCAGCCGCAGGTCGTAGACATGCCGGGCCGTCCCGGCCGCGCCGAAGCGCGTGTCCGATCCGGAGAGCAGCAGCATCTCTTCCACCTCCACCAGCTCGACCGTCTTCAGGTCTAACGCGTAGTCGCCTTGCAGGACGAGCCTGTCATGGCCCGCGCCCGCGCTGACCTTGTCGCCCGCGCCCAGCGCGCCGACGAAGCGGAGTTCGTCATCGCCAGCGCCCGTGACGGCCGTGTCGCTTCCGCCCTGCGACAGGTCGAACCGATCCGTTCCCGATCCGCCGAACAGAAGGTCCCCGGCCGCCGTGCCCGTCACATCGCCGCCTGCGACGTCGCCGACGCGGATCCGCACGGTCTGCGTCCCGCCGTCGTCGCCGCGCGTCGTGTAGGTGAAGCTGTCGTAACCGTCAGGCCCGGCCGTCACCGGCCCCGCGTCGGTGCGGTATTCGAACCGTCCGCCTTCGTAGAGGTGCAGCCGCGCGCCCGAGGTGAGCACGATCGAGTCGCCGTCTCGGTCATTGGGCAAGCCGTTGATGCGGTCGACGAGGATGAAGCTGTCGGGGTCGTAGTCGTTGTCCAGGAGGTTGCCGACGAGCACGCCGCCCGGCTGGACCGTGTAGAGGTCCGCGCCCAGCACCGTCGCATCCTCGATGGTCGCGACGTCGATCCGCTGATCCAGCGTTGCGCTCTTGGACGGCAGGTCGACTGTCAGCCGCACGACATACTCCCCGCCCGACCAGGGCGAGTCGCCCGGCGAGGTCGCGACGAAGGACGTCATCGCCTTCTGCAGCAGGGCGTGGGTCATCGCGGCGGTGAAGCCGGTGACCGATACCTCGCCGGTGCCGACGCCGTCGATATGGCCCAGTACGACGCCGTCCTTCGTCGCCAGCAGGATGTCGCCGGCGGAACGCACCACCCGGAGATCGCTGTGGCGGCCGATCGTGAACTGGATGTCGGGCAGCCCCGTCTCGATCCGGAACGACCCACCCTCGATTGCCGCGCCTTCCGGATTGAAGAGGACGCCGCCCAGGACCTGCACGCTCGGGCCGTCCTCGGTGAAGGTCACCAGCTTGGGACCGAGCAGCGACAGGAAGGGGGGCGGGGCCTGCCCATGGCCCGAGAAGTTCGCGGCCACCACGGCGGCGGGATCGACGCCTTCCAACCGCACGAGGATGCGGGGCTCGCCGAAGCCGGGCCCGTCGAAGTCGGCGACCAGCGCCGCCCCGTAGGGGCGCGCCTCGACGCGGAGCAGGCCCCAGGCGAACGGGTCGGCGTGCGCCGGCACGCCCAGCGCGGTCATCACCGTGGACAGGTCGAGCACGTCCCCGCCGACGCCCGCCTGGAAGTCGGTGATGGTGTCCGCCGCGTCCGCGCCGACCACGAACAGGTCGCGCCCGCCGCCGCCCGTCATCCTGTCGGCGCCGAGCCCGCCGTTGAGGAAGTCGTCGCCCGCGGCGCTCTCGGCACTCAGCCGCGCGGTTCCGGACCCGGCGCCCAAGCCGTCGCCGACCAGACGGTCCTCACCGGCGCCGCCCGACAGCCGGTCGCCGCCCCCGCCGCCGCGCAGGTCGTCGCGTCCCTCGCCGCCCGCCAGGTCGTCGGCGCCGCCCGCGCCCGCGAGCTTGAGCGGGCCGTGATAGACGACGTCCGTATAGCCCTCGCCCTGTTCGACGGCCCAGACGCCCGAATGCGCGCCGTCGAGATGGACCCTCGTCCCGCCGATCAGCAGCGAGCCCGCGTCGGCGTCCTCGTCGTAGAGGTAGGTGACGTCGGATCGGCCGAGCGCCGCGCCCCACACGCGGATCCGCTCACCGCCCGCGAGGTCGGTGACGACGTCGCCCTTCAGATGCTCGAGCGTGCCCTCGAAGCGGTCGAGCCCCGATCCGCCGGTGAGGACGTCCGCGCCCCCGCCACCGACGAAGCGCTCCGCGCCGTCGAAATAGTCGCCGCCGCGCAGCACCTGCGCGACCCAGGCCCAGCTGCCCTTGAGGTCGTCCGCGCCGTCGGTGCCGACGACCACGTCGGCGTGGCCGCGGTCGCCGGGTATGCCCGTCGTCCCCAGCGCCAGGAACGGGAAGCTGGCGGGATGCTTCGCCATTTCCAGGATCGACTGGACGTAGTTGGTCATGGAATGCTGCGCCAACGGGTGCGAGCCGACGGCGCCGGGCGTGCCGATGCGGACCACGTCGCCCGCGGTGCGGAACATCGTCGGGTTGGGCGTGTTCGCCAGGAACTCGCTGAGGATGCCGCCCGTCTCCGGCGCGAGCTTCTCGAATAGCCAGCCGGACGCCGTGCCCGCCCCCCGTGCCATGTCGCCGGCGAAGGGCACCATGTCGGCCGAATGTTCAAAATGGACGATCCGGTCGTCCCACATCGAGTCCTCCGATCCGGGCGAGCCGAAGGTAGCCGCCGAGAAGCGCCCGTCGAGGAAGATGCGGTCGTCCTGCATCATCTGCTGGACGGTGGCGCCGCCCAGGCTGTGACCCGCGACCCAGACCTGGTCGATCTTGCCGTAGTGGGTCCGCCCGTCCTCCTTCACATAGTCGATCACCGCGTCGATGAACGGCATCATGCGTTCATAGTGCATCTGGAACTGCGGATAGTCCTGCGTGTCCGACGCGCTGTCGGTGCCGCGGATGCCGACCATCAGCGTCGTCTTGCCGTCGACCTGGCCGATATAGACGTGGCCAACAGCCTCGACCTCGTGGCCCGTGGCGACGCCGGGGCCTTTGGCGGTGTAGACGCCGTTGGCGAAGGTCCAGCTGGTGTTGTTGTCGGTGATGTAGCCCTGCATCTTGATGCCGAGCTCGATCGACGAGAGCGGGATCCAGCCGCCGTCCAGACCGGCGACGCCCTCATATGCCTCGTTCGCGGCGTTCGCGAGGTGGACGTATTTGTTCAGCGGCTCCACGGCGTTGGTCCGTTGCGTGTAGAAGCGCGCCTCCTCGACGTTCCGGATCGTGTCCGTGCCCGTCTCCTCGCCGGTCACGACGGTCTGGCCGATGGTCTCGCCGTCGACCTGGACGAACTCGTCGCGGATCAGGTAGTCCTGCGCCGAGCCGTCGAACGTCAGCTCGTCTCCGACTTCGCCGTCGGGCCCGCCATCGCCCAGATGCTCGAGGCCGCCGTCGATCAGGTCGTCGCCCTTGTCCATCCAGAACCGGTCGTCGCCGGTCCCGCCGCGCAGCTCGTCGTCGCCGTCGCCGCCCGTGAGGCGGTCGTCCTCCGCCTCGCCGTAGAGCTTGTCGTCGCCGTCTTCGCCGATCAACGTGTCGTTGCCGTCCTGGCCGTGGATCTCGTCGTGGTCGGCGCCGCCTTCCAGATGGTCGCTGCCGCCATTGCCCCAGATCTTATCGTCGCCGGCCCCGCCCTCGACCGTGTCCATGTAGCCGACGCTAGGCCCGCCCGAGTCCCCATGAATCGTGTCCGCGCCGGTGCCGCCGCTGATGTAGTCGCCGGACGTATCCGAACCGCCGTCGCCGTAGATCGTGTCGTCGCCGGAGTCGCCGTACAGGCTGTCCCCGTCGCCTTCGCCGTAGATGCGGTCGTTCCCGCCGGCGCCCCGCACCTCGTCCTGACCGTCTTTGGCGCGGATCACGTCGCCGCCGCTGGTGCCGATCAGCAGGTCCTCGTCGTTCGTGCCGGAGATGGTGGCGTCGTCGGGCGTTTCGGGCACATGATCGCCGCGCAGGGGATTGTCGCTGCGGTAGTGGCGGACGCCGCCGCCGGTCATGGAATAGGTGATCCATCGTCCGTCCGCCGAGATCTCGACGCTCTCGAGCGACTCGTCGTTCGGAAGGTCGATTACCCGGGCCACCACCGACCGGCCCAACTTGGCGCTCTTGTGCGTGTCCCAGACGAACAGGCCGGCGTCGACCTTCTGCGCCACGGGATCCCACTCCGAGGCGAAGACGACGAAGCGGCCGTCATCGGCCATCCGCAGCTGGTTGACGCCGAAGGCCCTGTTTCCGACGTCATGGAGCGAAACGGTTCTGCCGTTGGCGAGGATGGCTTGGACGAAGCTGCTGTCGCTGTCGAAATACTGGACATACTCGCTGCCGTCGCGCGACAGTTCCAGCGCGCGGGGATTCGCGGCGTTATGCGCGTTGCGGAACTCGTACTGCGTGACCCACTCGCCCTCGCGCGTCAGCACGTCGCGCCGAACGGCAAAGGACACCTCGCCGTCATTGGCGACGTCGCGGACTTCGAGCGGCGTCTCCAGCAGGAACGGCTCGCCGTTCTCGTCGACCAGGCTCTGGGTCAGCCGGACGACCTCGCCCGTCTTGACGTTCATACGGTACAGGTTGTTCGAGCCCGACCAATGGTCGCCGGGGAGGTTGGCGACGGTGCTGATCAACGGCGCGACATCGTCGCCGTAGCTGGAGAAGACGATGATGTTGCCGTCCGGCGAGACTGCGTGAACGTCCGTGCGGTCGGGCAACTGGGCGCCGTTCGCGTCGCGCGAGACGATCAGCATCTCACCAGTCGTCCGGTCGTAGCGGTACAGGTCCCAGGTGTGCCCGTCCTGGGCATTCAGCGTCTGATAGGTCTCGAAGACGATGTAGCGGCCGTCGTCGCTGATGAAGGCGTCGCTGGCGAATTTGAGCGGTTGGCCGTCAGGAGTCTTGATCGCGATCTCGGTGACGCCCTTCAGCATGTCGCGGATGAACAGCGGCCCGGCGGGAACGCCGATCGCGCCGTCGCCGCTCGACTGGAACAGGATGAAGCGCCCGTTCCGGCATTGCCGGACGTTGCCCATGGCCAAGCCGGTGTAGCCTTCGTGGTCGATGTCGATCCGTTGCGTCGCCATGTCTCTCGCGTCCCCTCTCGTCCGCGTCTGCGGAACGGTACGGGGGCGTGGCTACGCGGGCCGACGGCGGCGTAGCCCGTGCGATGCGACCGCGCGTCGACGAAGCGCGACCGCGCGACGAAGGATCGACGAAGACGAGGGCCGGACGGCGTTCAGGCCGCGCCGAGCGCCCGGTCGAGGCGGTCGCGGTCCAGCTTCCCCTCCCAGCGCGCGACCACGATCGCGGCGACGGCGTTGCCGATGAAGTTGGTCAAGGACCGGCACTCGCTCATGAACCGGTCGACGCCCAGGATCAGCGCCATGCCCGCGACGGGCACGCCCGGCACGATGGAGAGCGTCGCCGCCAGCGTGATGAAGCCCGCGCCCGTGACGCCCGCCGCGCCCTTGGAGCTGATCATGGCGACGCCGAGCAGCAGGAGCTGGTCGCCCAAGGACAGCTCCACGCCGGTGGCCTGCGCGATGAACAGGGCGGCCAGCGTCATGTAGATGTTGGTGCCGTCGAGGTTGAACGAATAGCCGGTCGGGACGACGAGGCCGACCACCGCGCGGTCGCAGCCCGCTTCCTCCAGCCGCTCCATGAGTTGCGGCAGCGCGGACTCGGAGGATGAGGTGCCGAGCACGAGCAGCAGTTCGCCGCGCAGGTAGCGGATCAGGCGCAGGATCGAAAAGCCGTGCGCCCGGGCGATGCCGCCCAGCACCACGAGCACGAACAGCAGCGAGGTGAGGTAGAAGGTCGCGACGAGTCCACCCAGACGGACGAGCGAGCCCGCGCCGTACTGGCCGACGGTGAAGGCGATCGCCCCGAACGCGCCGATCGGCGCCAGCCGCATGAGCAGGTGGACCAGCCGGAACACGACCGCGCTCAGCCGCTCCAAGGTGGCGAGCAACGGTCGCGCGGGCTCGCCCGTCAGGGACAGCGCGACGCCGAACAGCACGCCCGCGAACAGCGTCTGGAGGATGGAGCCGGAGGTGAGCGCGGAGACGAGCGTGTCGGGGATGATGCCGAGCAGAAAGCCGGTGACGCTCGTCTCGCCCGCCTTGGCGGCGTAGCCGGCGACCGCCGAGGCGTCGAGCGTGCGGGGGTCGACGTCCATCCCCTCGCCGGGGCGGACCACGTTCGCGACGACGAGGCCGACGACGAGCGCCAGCGTGGAGACGACGAGGAAATAGCCCAGCGCCTTGCCCGCGACGCGGCCTACCGCCCGCAACTCGCTCATCCCGGCGATCCCGACTGACAGGGTCAGGAAGATCACGGGCGCGATCACCATCTTGACCAGCTTGATGAACGCGTCGCCGAGCGGCTTGAGCGCGCGGCCGGCCTCCGGCGCGAAATGGCCGAGCAGCGCGCCCGCGACGATGGCGGCGAGGACCTGGACGTAGAGGTGGCGCCAGAGCGGGGTGGAGGTCATGTCCTGCTGATGGTGACGGCCCGCGCGCGCCGGTCAACCCGGACGGTGACGCCCGGCAAGCGCAGCTCGAACCCGTCAGCGCCGTCCCACCGCTCGGGCGTCATCGGCTCGCCGTCGAGCGCTGCCCATTCGGCGCACTCCAGCAACGCGGGATCTTCCAGCCGCGTACCCGCGCGGGCGGCGGCGAGGTCGAAGACGCACGCTTCCAGATCGCGGTCGCGGCCGTCCCAGTCGAGCCAGCCGAGCTCGTCCTGGCAGTAGGCGTTGTTGTT